>JASFHG010000147.1:0-8031 GCA_050123355.1 Planctomycetia bacterium | reverse complement strand
TGCGAATACAGTATATTTTTACTTTAACGGAACTCCCCCACCGGGTCTACCCCCCCGTGACTAATAGCAAAATACGTTTTTTATTGGCCGGAAGTTCGAGCCGGTCTTTCTGCCGGGGGGAAGTCGGCCGAATTGGTTTTCCCAGGCTTTCCATTTGTGTCACTTTGGGGGTAATAGGGCCTCTTTTTGGATAAAAACGCAAATGTTTGGGCGATCCAATTCCTTTTCCAAAAAAACGGTCTCACCCCCTTGCGAATTGCAGACGCACTTGTTAGCCTTAGAATGTTCATATAGATAGAGGGTGGCCGGGGGGTTAGTTCGTCGCCCGGTTGTGTGGAGAAAAACGGACCAGATTTTTACACCTCCCCTGTCGTTGACCATCAGGTTATGAATGTTACGAGGCCGACCGACGGGAGGCCGGTTTGGTAGGGAAAAGAAAAAACTACCACGACATTTGTTTGCTGATTATCAATAACGGCTTTTTACTGAACCGCGAAGAGACGCTCTTCGAAAAGCTTCTCTGCCGTTCGGTTTGTATAGTGTTGAGACCGATCCTGTGCCTGAAGCGGGAGTGGTTTCATTGTTGCGTGCATTTTTGTAGAAGAAGACTATCATGCTTGTTCTCTCACGAAAAGTCGGCCAAAAGATCCTGATCGGCGATCAGATCGAAGTAACCGTCGTGCGCGTCGCCCAGGGAACGGTCCGAATTGGCGTGGAAGCGCCGGATAACTTCACGATCGTACGCCAGGAGTTGGCGGTCAACGACGTCCTCGACGAGGAAGATAAAAAAGACGAAAAAACAACGATCACTGCCCCGGCCCAACAGTAATTTTGGTCGCTGCTTGAAAAGCGGAAATCAAAACGGCCCGGTGGTTCGTTCCTCTATGCTTGACGACTGATGGGAAAATCGCAGCGATCTCTCCAAATTACGATCGATAATCAAACCCATCGCGTCGATCCCGGTTCTACCATTCTTGATGCTGCCCGAAACGCGGGCATCTCGATCCCGACCCTCTGTCACCAGGACCAATGCAAGCCGGCGGCCTCGTGTATGGTTTGCCTCGTCAAGGACGTGAAGACCGGGGCCGGGCTTCCTTCGTGTGCCACCGAGGTGACCGACGGGATGGAGATCCACTCCCAGACCGACGAGGTCCGCGACCTGCGCCGCACAGCGATCGAGCTTTTGCTGAGCGATCATGTGGGGGACTGCCTCGGACCGTGTACGCTTGCCTGCCCCTTGCGTGTTGACGTTCCGAGCGTGGTTCGGATGATCCGCGACGGTCGGCTTCAAGAGGCGGCCCGACTTATAAGAAATCAGCTCCCCCTGCCCACGCTGCTCGAGCGGCTCTGTACGAAACCGTGCGAAAAGGCCTGTCGACGAGGGCAATACGACCGGTCGGTCGGGATCACGGTGCTCCACGAAACGCTGCTCGCCGATCTTGCCGAAAGCGAAACCAATGCGACGGACGCGGATAATAAAAACGGTTCGGTCGCGATCGTCGGGGCGGGCATGGCCGGGCTGGCGGCTGCGCACTTCTTGCGTCACGCGGGCTGCGACGTGGTGGTCTTCGAGAAAAAGGACCAAGCGGGCGGGCGGCTGCGTGAGGAGATCGTCTTGGCCGGGTTGCCCGAAGAGATGCTGCTCGACGAACTGCAGCGGCTCGAGCGCCGAGGTGTTACGATCCGGCTCCACTCGCCGGTCGATCCCGTGTCGCTCGAAAAATTGCTCCGCGAACATGACGCCGTCCTGGTCGCCTCGGGGCCCGAGGCTCAAAATCTTTTCGGCCAGTCGTTGCAAAACCCTTCTTGCTTCCTCGCGGGCGACGCCGTCAAGCCGGACATGCCGATCCTTCGCCGAGCGGTCAGCGGGCGGGACGCGGCGATGGCGATCTTGCAGCGAGTGGCTGCCGATGATGCAACAACTGAACAAATGAACACGTTTTCCGTGCGGCTTGGCAAACTGAGCGAAGCGGAGATGGAAATTTTCGCGAAGGAGGTCGTCGGTATTCAGATGGGCGACATGCCCGAGGGGCTCGACGAGGCGGCACGCTGTTTTTTGTGTGATTGCAGCGACCTGGCCGACTGCAAACTCCGTCGACTCGCGATCGAGTACGGTGCCGACCCGCGACGGTACAAGGTCCCGCGACGTGAACTCGTCCGCGAGCGTACCCCGTCGGGGATCGTCTTCGAGCCGGGCAAGTGTATCCGATGCGGGCGGTGTATCGAGATTTTAAAACAAGACCCGGACGCGGCCGGGCTGACGTTTGTCGGACGTGGTTTCGACGTCATTCTCGCGGCCCCGTTCGGTCGGACGTTGGACGAGGCGCTCGGTCGCATGGCGGACGCTTGCTGCCAGGCTTGTCCGACCGGAGCACTGGTTTCTTCCGAGGCTCGGTCGACGGAAGCGGAGCCATGAGCACCATCCCCGCGGAAAACCGGCCGGCTTTTTCTTTTTTGCTCGCGGTACGGCTGACCGTTTGCCGGGCGTTGTACTGGCCGGAAGATGTCGACTTTCAAACTCCGCTTGGCGAGTTGGTGAACCGGCTCCATCTTGAAGAAGTTTCTCGCGCGACGTGGCCGGAGGAGTGTGGGCCGGACCCGTTGACGCCGCTTTGGGACGGCACGATCCGCGACCGTTCGGAAGAACACGCCCAAGTGTGCGAGGTTTTCAATACGATCGCCCCGGTCTGCCTGGCGACCTCCGGCGATCGTTTCGCGAGGCAGCACCACCAAATTTTCGTCCGCAAGACCCGGCACCCGCTCGGTGAATACTATACTCCCGACTGGATGGCCGAGTATGTTTGCCATTTTGTTAGCGGCGGGGCTTGCCCCCGCGTTAGCAGCGCGACAAGCTTTACCCCTAACAAATGGGATCTCTTTAGCGCGGGGACAAGCCCCGCCGCTAACTTTGATGCGGAAGCCAAGCGTCGGATAGAATCCGCTGCCGCTAACAAAGGATTCGGCCGGATGCTTGACCCGGCGTGTGGATCGGGCGTTTTTTTGGTCGAGGGGATCCGGCGGCTGCGCGAGGTGCTCGGAGAGGATGCGGATCGTCGGACCGTTTTGCAAAAAATCTTCGACCGGGTCGTCGGGATCGACATCAACCCGGTGGCGGTTGCCGCGGCTCGGGCCAACTACTTGCTGGCGATCGCAGACCTGCTCGATCCGGCAAGCCTGCCGTGCGTACCGGTCTGGTGCGGCGACTCGATCACCGGCGAGCGGCTCGACGACGATCGTCCGTCACTGGCGACACCGTTCGATACGCTTGTCGGCAACCCGCCGTGGATCGCGTGGGATAATCTTTCGCAGGAGATCCGCGACAGGACCGAGCCGTTTTGGCGGAAGTACGGGCTGTTTACTCTTTCGGGCAACGAGGCCCGTCATGGCGGCGGGAAGAAAGATCTCTCGATGTTGATGCTTTACGCGGCGGCCGATCGGTTTCTCCGGCCCGGCGGGCGGCTCGGGTTCGTCATCGCGCAGACGCTCTTCCAAACGCGCGGAGCCGGCGACGGTTTCCGGCGGTTTCAAATCGGCGAGGACGGCCCGAGGCTCGGTGTGTTCCATGTCGACGATATGGTCGGTTTCAAGCCGTTTCCCGGCGCGGCCAATTGGACGGCGATCGTGTTCCTCGAAAAGGGAGCGGAGACCGTTTTTCCGGTTTCGTATTGCAAGTGGAGCAAGCGGGCAGGTGGTGGTGATAAGCGAAAAGATGCCTCGACAAAGATGCTCGATGGTTTCGACCGTCGGCCGTGTCTCGCTCGCCCGATCGATCCGGAACGGCCTCGCTCGCCATGGCTCGTGCTTCCGGAAGCGGAGATCGATACGCCGATCGCAGTTGGGCCGTCCGACTACGAAGCGCATCTCGGCGTCAACACGGGCGGGGCGAACGGCGTGTACTGGCTGACGGTTTTGGGGCCGGGCTCCAAGCCGGAGACGGTTTTGGTCGAGAACCAGCCTGGCCGGGGCAAGCGGGCCGTCGAGCCGTTTCGTGGCGAGATCGAGGCGGGGCTGCTGTATCCATTAGTTCGCTGGTCCGACCTCGGGCGTTGGTCGGCGGTCCCTTCGACGCATGTTTTATTGGTCCAGGATACCGAGCGGCGTGTCGGTTTGGACGAGGAGTCGCTTCGACGCGATTTTCCGCTGACGCATGCCTACTTGGAGCGTTACCGAGAGCTCTTGGTTTCGCGGTCCGCGTATCGTCGCTATCAAAATCGTGGCCCGTTTTACTCGATGTACAACGTCGGTTCGTATTCGGTCGCTCCGTACCGTGTGGTTTGGCGTCGGATGGACCGGCGGATGAACGCGGCGGTGGTCGAGCCGATCGACGACCCGATTTTGGGCCGGCGACCGGTTTTGATCCAGGAAACCTGTGTCCAGATCGCGACCGAGACGCTCGCCGAGGCGCATTATTTATGTGCGTTGCTTAACAGTTCACCGATCGGGGCGGTGGTTTCGGCGCATTCGGTGGACGGTGGGAAGAGTTTCGGCTCGCCGGGGATGTTGGAGTATCTGGGGTTGAGGCGGTATGAGGCGGAGAAAGAAGAGCATAGGGAGTTGGTGGTGCGGTCGAAAGAGAAACATAAGAAATAAAAAACAAAAAAGAAGCGAAAGAAGAAGCCCGATGCGAAGCATCGGGGTCCAAAAAGTTTTTGAAAGGGGTCTGGGGAAAACTTTCTTCAGAAAGTTGTCCCCAGATGTATCCAGCTTGAACTGTCGTTGATGTTATATCGGTGCGGAAGCACCTCATATATTTTAGTACGCCCGGTGCTACGCACCGAGCACAAAAATGGGGGAACCTTTCTGAAGAAAGGTTCCCCCATACCCCCTCCAAAAACTTTTTGGTACACGACGCTTCGCGTCGTGCTTTTTTGTGGGGGTGTTTTTTTATTTTTCTTGTTTTATTTTGCCGCCAGTGCGACCAAGTACGGGATCCGTTTCCCGCCGAGCGCCTTCAATACCGTCCCGCCGGCGGTGAAGTTGTACGTGACCCAACTCTCTTCGCCGTAACGCTCCAGCGCCTTGCCGCCCTCGCCGCCACCGACGTAGACCTTGATGCCGGCGTCGGTCATCCGCTTCAGGTTCGGGATGAAGCTCTTCGTGCCGGCCTCGAACCGTGCGTCTTCGAACATACCGAACACGCCGTTGTAGAAGACGATGCCGTCGGGGTAGGTCTCGATGAAGTTGGTGACCGCCTCGGTGTAATTCTCGCGGGACTTCGGTCCGACGTCGAACTGCTGGCGGCCGGGGCCGACATGGTCGCTGATCGACGCGTCTTCCAACACGAAGTCGATCGGCATGTAGAACGTGACGCCGTTCTCGCGACCCTCGGTCAACATCTGCTTGGCTTGTTCGATCCGTTCGGGCGGGATGTAGTACGGCTCGGACGAGTTGGCCGGATCTTCGCTCATACCGAGGTCGAAGTCGCCGCCGGCGAGCTGGGCGTCTGCCTTCTTCAAGGCCATCGCGACCGAACCGGCGGCCAGGACCACTTTGATCGAGCCTTGGTCCATCATCGCCGAGAGGTTGTCGAGCTTGTCGATCTTCAGGCCGCTGAAGACGACCATCTTGGCCTTGACGCAGTTCTTGATCGGTTCCTCGAATTGGGCCGCAACGTACTTGCCCAGCGCGACTTTTTCCATCGTCGACGGGATGACGCAGGTCGACGTGTCGAGGTTGCCGGCGGAGAACGCTTCGCTGACGTAGACCGTCGCGATCTTTTCGGCGACCGAGTTGGCAAACGTGGCCAACGGCTCGACGACGCCGTCCAGGTCGTCCGCCTTTTTCTTCCAAAGCATCCGCTCGATGTCGTACTTTCGCGTGTTTTGCAGGACGATGACGCTGCCCGGGGCGGCCGATTTGATCTGCTCGGAGGCCGCGTCGAGGACCGTGTTCGTGGCCGGGTCGACCCAATCTTCGATGAACGTGACGTCGCAGCCGAGGATCTCGCCGATCCGGTTGGCGACTTTGTCGAGCGAGCCTTCGGGCTTGCGGCCGATGTGGCCGAAGATGACCTGAACCCAGCCGCGTTCTTGGCCGAACTTGAGCGTTTCTTCCATCGAGCGGAGTCGGATGTCGCCTTCGCCGACGGTCGCGCCCGGCTTGGCGTCGACGTCACCTCGGACGAGGACGGTGGTGCCGCTCGGTACGTCGGCCAGCGAGTCGAGTCGCGGATTGGCGTTCATATAACCGGCCAGATCCAGTTTCGGTTGACTCGGATCGGCTCCCAGCAGCATCTTGCACCAGGCGGTCATCGTTTCTTTGGTTTGTGGCATGATTTGCTCCTCCTTTTGAATATTTCCGTGAGGTTGTTGGTTGGTTTGAATGGTTAGTGAATATAAAAACCACGAAGGCCACGAAGTTTTTTACAGGGAGAACACGGAGGACACGGAGAAATTCAAAAACAAAATCTTTTGAGATATTTGAAATCCATGAAGTTTTGTAAGAATTTTTAACTTGGGCATCTCATCTCAGTGCTCTCTGTGTCCTCTCTGTAAAAGCATTTACCCATTGAAGTATCGGGGGCCAGTACATAGGCTCTCAAGAATACCACGTTAAAAGGCTTTCGCCCAGCCCACCCAACCTAAGTTAGGGATATATAGGCCCTTAGAAATTTTGGCTCCTAAATCGATCTTGCTTTACTTCCCGGCTTTTGGTACGGTCCTCCTGTCTTTTTAGAAAGAGTGATTCGGGAGAAATCGAATCTTGAGACCCCCCCGCCGAAAAGCTGCCTATCCTGCCTACCTTCCCGTTTTTGGAGTTTTGCTCGTCACGGGCTTGATCGCTTGTGCATATGCTCAAGGTGTTGGTACGCAGGGATTTGCGACGGCAGGCCCGACGATCGAGCGTCTGCCGCCGGTGGAGTATGCGCTGCCGAAGTATGTGCCGCCGGCTCCCCCGTATGGATCTCAGTTTGCGCCGAACCAGGGTAGCTATTTTGTTCCGCCGGCCGCTCCTATCCCCAACCCGACTCCCGGGCCGTCGGTCCCTTTGCCGGTTGCCGAGGAGAAGGCCGAGACGCCGCCGACGATTGAAAAAGAGGAGAAGGAGAGTGAGGAGACGACCAAGGTAGGCGACGATTTTTATCCGGGCATCTTGCCGAGCCCTCTCTATTTCGATACGACCAATGAGGAGCTCGGTTGGGTTCGCGAGGTCCGGCCGAGCTCGCTTCTGGTTCGTGCGACACGTTATATGTCCCGTTATGTCGGGAAGTGGGAGGGGAGCATCCAGTTCGGGATCGACGGGACGTCCGGTTCGAGTGAAACGTTCAACATGGCGTTTGGTGTCAACGGGAAGCGGACCGTCGAGCTGTCGTCGTTCCAATTCGATATCGATTACAAGCGGAGCAATTCGGACGGGATGATCACGGCCGACCGGCTCTTCTTTACTTGCCGGTACGAAAATCCGTACGGGGACGGGAAGTGGCATTTGTTCGTGCAGGACGAAGTGACCTACGACGAGTTTCAGCCGTGGAACGTTCAGGTCGCGGTCAGCTCCGGTGTGGGCTATTACTTTTGGAACGACGACCGGACCAAGTTGCAAGGGCTTTGGGGTGGTGGTTTTTCGCAAGACATCGGCGGCCTTTCCGAGGAAGAGTACGTACCGGAGGTGCATTTCGGTCTGACGGGCGAGCACCAGTTCAATAAGTTCCAAAAACTGATCGCCTCGTGCAACTACTATCCCGACGCGACCGACTTCAATAAATCGCGTATCATCAACAAGGCGAGCTGGGAGGTCCTTCTCGACGAAGAGGTCAACCTGAGCATGAAGTTCAACATCACGGATCGCATGTACACTCCCAACCCGGGCGGAAAGCAAAACGATCTCGACTATTCCATGCTGCTGATGTGGAAGTTCTGAAAAAGACAAAGCATTGTACTTGGAAGAGCTGGGTACACTAAGAGCCTATCCAAAAACCGGGACAGGCACCTGGAAAAAGGGAGCCAGTCCCGGTTTTCGGATAGGCACTAAGTGCGTTTTTGATAGAGTAGATAAGGGTGGCCGAATGGCCGGTTTTGTGAGAAATGTAACCTA
>JASFHG010000146.1:0-8086 GCA_050123355.1 Planctomycetia bacterium | reverse complement strand
ACCCAGGAGATCGTCGCCTGGCTCCGTCGACTGAAATACCAACTGGGGATCCTGTCGAACACGTGCGACTGCCACTGGGAATATTGCCGCCGAAAGTTCACGTGGATCGACGACCACTTCGACGTCCACATCACCAGCCACCAAGTCGGCGCGATGAAGCCGGACCCGAAGATCTACCGTGCGGCCGCCGACCAATCCGGCCACCCGCCGGAGAAGATCCTTTTCATCGACGACCTTTTAGCCAACGTCGAAGGCGCCCGCCACTTCGGCTTCGACGCCATCCACTACACCGACGGACCGGCGTTGGAATCGGCCTTGCGAGAGCGGGTGGAAAAGTAAGTTTAATAAGTCCCGTTAGGGACGTCAGCGTATAGCCGGGGGTTTCAACCCCCGGACCAAGGATAACAATATTTATATGAGCCCCGAATGGGGCGACAGCGACAGAAATTACCTTCGCTACCGTCCCTGCCGGGACTTTAAATATTTCGGTAAACCATTTTCCGGGGGTTAAAACCCCCGGCTATACGCTGGCGTTCCTTCGGAACTTCTATAACTTGAGATTCAATAAACCGAAAACGCAAACACTACCCACGAGAAAAACCATGTCAAAACTATGGTTCACGAAAACCTACGCCGCTTTTCTCCTCGGCATCGTGGTGCTGTTCTGCGTGTCGTGCGGTGTCGAATCGATAACTCCCGATACTCCGGCCGAGACCAAACCATGGGTTAGTAAGGGTGAAGGGTTCAAAGAATGGGGGCCTGCGGCTAACGGTATATGGGCAACTTCCTCCAAGCCCCAGACTTTTGAAGTGTGGCAATGGGACCAAAACACCATGGTGAAGCAACATGAGATTGCTTTAGAGTGGTCAGTTATTTACGCTGCGTGGTTAGCAGATGACAAGTATATAGCGGCAATGGAAATTAATGAAAAATGGCCATTTATACTGACAGATGCTAAAACCGGAAAGCAATTGCAACGCTGGGACAACCCCCCAGGATGGACGTATTCTCTAACGGGTACCAGTTCAAATGGTAAATACCTAGCGATGCTTGCAAAAACATGGCGTAACTACAGTTATGATGGTGAGCGAATTCGCCTTGACCTTATCGATGTGAATACTTTGAAGTTAACCGAGACCGCTACCCTGTATGATAAATATACTGAGGGCTATCTAGGTCGCCCTATCGTAACCGACGACGGGAAGTATATCGGCGTGCCCGGCTGGGTCAATGGTGCGGCCGTGATCGATGTCGAAAAACGAAAGGCGTTATGGTCCAAAGTACCTCCGAATGCAAACTCGCTTGAGATCGGCGCATTTTCCCCTGATGGCAAATGCATGTACGTCGGTGGAGGCTGTGGTCACATGGTTGAAATGGATACCCTGACCGGAAAGGTCTTGTGCCACTGGCTTGCTACCGACTCAAAAAAATCGGAGAATGGCCATCACGTAACCTGTATCGCCGTCAGCCCGGATGGCCAATACGTAGCCTCCGGCACCGGCCCTGTCGGCGAGATTTACATCTGGTCCAAACACACCAAGAAGATCCGAAAAATCGTCGCTGGCGGCGGTACTACCTGCGTCGTCTCTTTTTCCCCCGATTCCCAAAACTTGGCCACCTTCTCCCCCGGCGCCATCAAAATCTGGCCCCGCAAAGACTGGGAAGATAAAAAAGCCGGAGGGAAAAAAGAGCAATAGCTACGATGAAAAACCATGCCAATGACTACCGAAGAAACCCATAGCATGTCACTCGCTGCCTTGGAATGCTTGAAAAAAGCCGTGCGTGAAGAACTGCGAAAAAAAGCATTGCTCGGACAATACGTCATCATCAACCGAAACGGTAAAGCGTGTCGCGTTCCCGCTAAAGAAGCTCTGGAAATCGCCGAAACGCGCCGGACGATGTCCGGCGGCTAAACGGGAAACCGAAAACGCAAACACCATTACCCACGAGCAAAACCATGCCAAAACTACGGTTCCCGAAAACCTACGCCGCTTTTTTCCTCGGCATCGTGGTGCTGCTCAACATGTCGTGCTATGACAGACTAGAGCCCCCTGATACTCCGGCTGAAACCAAGCCATGGGTTAGCAAGGGCGGGGCAATGAAGGAATGGGGGTCCTCCGCCAACAGTGTTTGGGTAGCTTCAAAAGAACCTGAATTTCTGGAAGTGTGGCAGTGGGACCAAAATACCATGGTGAAACAACACGAGATTCCCCTAAAATGGTCATCACTTGACTTAGTGTGGTTGGCAGGCGACAAATACGTAGCAGCAATAGACATTGCAAAACCTCATGAAGAATGGCCATTTGTGCTGATCGACGCCAAAACCGGAGAACAACTGCGACGTTGGGACTGTCCACCAAAATTGTGGTACGCAAAAACAGGAACCAGTTCGAATGGCAAGTATATTGCAATCCTTGGTGAAAAAGATCCGAATAGTTTTCACAGTGATTCACGGTGTTTCATTCGCCTTGACCTCATCGACGTGAATACATTGAAACTGACCGAGACGGCCACCCTGTATGACAAACACACTGAAGGTTGGCTTGGTTGTCCCGTCGTGTCCGACAACGGGAAATATATCGGCGTGCCGGGCTGGGTCAACGGTGCAGCCATGATCGATGTCGAAAAACGAAAAGAGTTATGGTCCAAAGTACCTGCCGACGCATTTACTCTCAGGGTTGGTGCATTCTCTCCCGACGGCAAATGCTTTTACGTTGGCGGAGGTTGCTGCCGCATGTACGAGATGGACACGATGACCGGAAAAGTCTTGTCAAAATGGCTTGCTGCAGATTCACAAAAACCGAATTACAACTATGGCGTGGAAGATATCGCGGTCAGCCCGGATGGCCAATATGTGGCGACCGCCATCAACACCAACAAGATCTATATCTGGTCCAAACGCACCAAGAAAATCCGAAAGATCGTTACCGGCGCCGATGCCGTCTCTTTTTCCCCCGATTCCCAAAACCTGGCCACCTTCTCCCCCGGCGCCATCAAAATCTGGCCACGCAAAGATTGGGAAGACGAAAAAGTAAAGTAACCAATTACCCCCCTGCGGGGCTGACTTCAAAAAACCCCCAGTCCGCCAAGAACTGAAGGAAAGATATGAAAAACTTTACTCGCGTCCATACGCTGGTTATCGGTAGTGGGGCGGCCGGGCTCGCGGCGGCCGTGCGGTTGAAGAGTGGTGGGGTCGACGACCTGTTGATCGTGACCGAGGGGCTCTCGAAAGGGACGTCCATCAACACGGGCAGCGACAAGCAGACCTACTACAAGCTCTCGATGTGCGGCGACGATGCCGACTCGCCGCGTGCGATGGCCGAGACCTACTTCGCCGGCGGGAGCATGCATGGCGACCTGGCACTCGTCGAGGCAGCCCTCTCGCCCCGCGCGTTCCTCCACCTGGTCGACCTGGGCGTCCCCTTCCCCCGCGACGCGTACGGCCAGTTCATCGGCTACAAGACCGACCACGACCCGCGACAACGTGCAACCTCGATCGGGCCGTACACCTCACGCGAGATGTGCCGGGCGCTAATCCGGCGTGCCGAGTCGCTGGCGATCCCGATCCGCGAGAACCGGACGGCCGTCGAACTGCTGACCGTCGACACGCCCGACGGAAAGCGGCGTGCGTGCGGGGCGGTCCTGATGGACGAGCATGGAAACCTCGAAGTGGTCGGCGCGGAAAACGTGATCCTCGCGGTCGGTGGGCCCGGCGGACTGTACAAAACAAGCGTCTATCCCGGCGTCCACACCGGCGCGATCGGCCTGGGGCTCATGGCCGGAGCCACCGCACAGAGCCTGCCCGAGTCGCAGTATGGCCTCGCGTCGATCCGGTTCCGCTGGAACGTCTCGGGCACGTTCATGCAAGTCGTCCCGAAAATCGTCAGCACCGAGCCGGACGGAGTGAGCGACCCGCGCGAGTTTCTCCGCGACTACTTCGAAACGACCGGCGAGATGAACTCGAAAGTGTTCCTCAAAGGCTACCAGTGGCCGTTCGACTCGCGCAAGGTTTTTTTGAAAGAAGGCGGCTCGTCGCTCATCGACATCCTCGTCTATATCGAGACCGTCCAGCGCGGTCGCCGGGTCTTCCTCGACTTCCGCGAGAACCCGGCCGACTTCCGGTTCGACGACCTCGACGCCGAGGCACTCGACTATCTGAAAAACTCCGACGCTCTGCTGGCCAGCCCGATCGAGCGGCTGCAGAAAATGAACCCCGGCGCGATCGGCGTTTATGCGGACCACAACATCGACATCACGACCGAACCGCTGGAGATCGCCGTCTGTGCACAGCACAACAACGGCGGCCTGGCCGGGAACCACTGGTGGGAATCGACCGGGGTCGCCCATCTCTTCCCGATCGGCGAGGTCAACGGCTCACACGGCGTCTATCGGCCGGGCGGGTCGGCGCTGAACTCAGGCCAAGTCGCCGCGATCCGGGCCGCCGAGTTCATCACCGCGAAGTACCAAACCCAAACGATCGACGATCAAACGATCCAACAGGCGGCCGAGCCGGTCGTCGCACGCCTGGTCGACTGGCTGGCGAAGTCCAACGTGTGTAAGACTGACGGGCAGGCAAAGCCTGCCTGGCAAGAACAACGGGACCGGTTCCAAACGCGGATGAGTCGGGCCGGGGCCCATATCCGATCAAAAGAGGAGCTTCAAGACGCGGTCGACGACGCCTGGGCCGACTATCGGGCGATCGAGCAGGATGGATCCGGCTGGACCGAGCCGTGCGAGGCCGCCGAGGCCGCGATGAACCGCTACCTCTGCTTCGCCCACGCCGTCTATCTCGAAGCGGTCCACTACGCCGTCCAGAGCGGTGTCGGAAGCCGCGGCTCGGCGATGGTCGTCGACCCGTCCGGCCAACCGGTCCACGATCGGCTGGATGAAACATGGCGGATCGTGCCGGAAGATCCCGCGTTTCGCGAGAAAGTGCAAGAGACGCTCGTCGAAACCACCCCCGACAAGCCGTCCGCCCAAATCACCCACCGCTGGGTCCCTCGCCGCCCGATCCCCAACTCGGACCTCTGGTTCGAGACCGCCTGGGCCCGCTTCCGCGCAGGCGATATCTATCGCGATGACAGCAGCTCTTCATAAAAGGCGACTGTTTTTTCAGCCATCACTTTATCCGAGAAATTTTGCGCCGTTTTGACACCATCTCTGCGGAGCTGCTCCCACTGATTTTGATCCGCCAGAACCGCCGCGACTTTTTCGGCCAATGATTCCGGCGTACGTTCTTCGGAGATCACACCGCCGGAACCTTCGTCCTTGAACCATTCATGAAACCCCCCGGAGACACGGTAGGCAAAGACCGGGCAGCCGCAAGCGATCGCTTCGAGCGGTACCTGTGCGAACGTCTCATGGTCGCTCAGGAAGAGAAGTCCGTGCGATTTCCGCATGAATTCATGCACATCGTTGCGCCGCCCCGCAAAGGTAACAAACTCGGACAGCCCCATTTCCTGGGCGACTTCCTTGCTTCGTGGTAAAGAGCTACCGTCGCCACAGAAGGTCAATCGGGCATTGAGATCATATTTTTCACGGAACAGTGCGAGGATCCGTATCGCATCGTCAGGATGTTTTTCGCGTTCCATGCGACCGACCAGGAGGAGCTCGATCGGCTCGCCACTTTCCTTTGCAGGCAACGTCGCTCTTTCACTCGGATGGAACAGGGAGAGATCGATGCCGTTATAGATGACGGCCCATGGGCAATTCATAAAATTACCTCGTTTTTCACTCTCCTTGCGAACATCGTCGGTCACCGTGATATATCCGTCACAAAATTTCACGATCCACCGATTCATCAGAGAAAGGCACTTTCTCAGCACGACTGCCTGTACCGCCTGCGAAGGATAGCAATGGGCTGTATAAACGCGGACACCTTTTAGGAAGGCGGTCGTCACGAAAGCAGCTCTCGCCATGCCGTGCGAATGGATGACATCCGGCTTGAGTTGCTTGAAGATTTTGCGGATTCGCAGGGCTCCGAAAAGGTCGTGTTCACTTTTCCCATCGGCATAATAGACCGGAAACCCTTTCTCTTCCATCAGATCGCTGGCCCCTCCTGGTTTTCCGGCGATTACGAAAGACACATCATGCCCGGCCTCGGCCTGAGCCAACCCCAAGGTCAGCGCATGGGTCTCGGTACCTCCTATCATGCCGACTTTTAAGTTATGAACTATTTTCATTTTATTGGTACATTACGGGGCAGTCACGGACTCAGGGCTGAAGTGCTTCTTGCAAAAATTGCAAAGAAGCTTCACGCTGAGATTGGATTGCTCGGTGGGCTTCATCCCAATCAATCGGATTTGCAAGTTGTTGGCGGAGTGTATTTTCGTCAAAATGATCGAGGAATCGAGCGTTTAGCCCACATCGCTCGATGAGCTCTGTCATGCGAATAGACTTGGAAGCCATGTCACCTGCAAGAGGAACCGTAAAAAACGGTCTTTGAAAGATGATGGAAAAAATGGTTCCATGGAAAGAATTCGTGGTCACATACTTGGCATTTTTAACAAACCCCAAATATTCGTCAGGCCCAGGAAAACGGTGCTGTCCACGATACTGCCATGCTTTCGTGAGCAAAAAATCGTTAACCCTGATAATAGGGAGACCCGTCTCCGAAGCGATCGCTTGCGTGGTTTTTTCCAATGTCGGAGTATGTTGTATAACAATTTCCAGAACATAATCCTTGTCCTTTACCGGAGGCACCGTCACGGAATCGTAATCATCGATCAGCAACGTCGGATCCAACACACATTGTGCTTTACACCCGGCAATCTCCTCGACAAGATCAACACCGCTAGGCTCTCTGCACGAAATTCGATCCAGTTTTTTCAGCAAATCCCCCATTCTTTGTTTGTCTTCTTCCGAAAAAGCAGATTTACCAAAGCTGCCCGCATAGGCGATCCGTTTTTTGTCGTCCGGCACAAAGCTGAGAAAATACGCCGGATCGCGATTGGTAAGGCGGGGACACCATATCTGATCACTCCCGCAGACAAATGCGTCGACATCCGGCGGGTAATTTTCCAGCTCTTCAAGAGAAGTATATCGTCGGGCAATGTTCAAATGCTTTTCGCAGAAACGCTGGAACCTGCGATTCACTGTCAAGTAGCGCAGATTGCCGCCGTTTAAGCCCATTCGCTTCCATTGCCATCGATAAGACTTCATGTGATACCCGGGCCGATAGTCGATCATTTCGACTTCATGCCCCATCAGCTCCAGGCAACGCTGCAGTGCATACGCCTGAAGCATACCCCCGTAACTAAGCGCAAAGTGAAAGGTAATAATTCCGATTTTCATGAGCGTACTATTTCTTATTCAATTACAAAACGCGATAATTCCAGAAGCAGTTTCATAACTTTCCAGCGATCCACATCTTGTGGTTATTCCTTCGGATGACCACAAGATACCGACATAAAAGTTGAGTGATTTCAAGTCACGAAACTGGCTTCAGTCGTATTTCCGCAAGTTCTCGGTTTTTGGATAGGTCACTGAAAATACAGGGATTGGCAACGTGCCTACCTGCCCATCATTTTCTTTACCACTCTCTTGCCTTTTTCTCCCAGGAATTGCTTGGCGGTCTCTTTGGCAAGACCTCTTACATTTTGCTCAATGTCTACTATGGTTTTGAGTGCTTCACTTTCCTCGGAGCTATCCGTGAAAACCTCAAACAACATGGGGCGTTCGGTGATTTCGGCTGTCAAGAATCGTTCATATACCTGCTCGAACTCTTCTTTGTTGGCAGCGGAAAGATACTCAAAACCAAGATCCTGAGCAAAATGTTTTACAAGCATCTGCGACTTATTGCCAAAATGACGGGCTGCTGCAATGAATTCATCGGTACCTTCGTCAAAATAAGCAGCGTGGTGATCAAAATGTTTGAATTCGGTTCCTTTTCCATTATTAACCAACAAAATACGGAGATTATTTCCTTTGTGACGGTTGCCCATGGCGTTCAGGTCGTAGAAAAACGCCAAATCGCCCATCACGCCAAAATATAGTTTATCTTGATTGGCAAGCGATGCCCCTAACAATGAAGAGAGACCGCCATCAATTCCGAACCCTCCCACATTCGACACAGACGCCACGGAAG
>JASFHG010000145.1:0-8096 GCA_050123355.1 Planctomycetia bacterium | reverse complement strand
TTCGTCCTGAGCATCTACGTCGGTCGACCGTGGCTCTGGTGGGTAACGCTCGGTATCTTCGTGGTCGTTTGGTTCTATATCATGGTGGTCTACGCGAAAAATCGGTTCGGCGTCCGTTATCGGCTCACGTCACACCGCTTCTTCCACGAGACAGGCATCTTACTCCATAAAACCGACCTGATCGAGGTGATCGACATCGACGACATTACTTATACGCGAACGATCATCGACCGCTTCACCGGCGTCGGCACGATCCATATTGATTCGTCGGACAAGACTCATCCGAAGCTTTCAATCCCGGGCATCGGTAACGTCGAAGAGGTCGCCCGCCTTTTCCAAGACGCCCGCCACGAAGAACGCCGCCGCCGCGCCGTTCATATCGAATCGGTTTAGCTAAAAGGTGCGTCCAGACGCACCCTACAATATTTATTAAACGAATCACCACAAAGGTTTGCCATCGACCACAAGTGGGACGGAGGAAATCTTGTACTCACGTCAGCGCCCAACGGAAGTTGGTTCTTAAATGGTGCGGTAGCACCAACTAAAAAATATGAAAGCGATTGAAATTCCTACCTCGGGTGCGGTTCATGCGACGGTCCGTCCGCCTGGGTCAAAAAGTATCACGAATCGCGCGCTTCCCTGCGCAGCCGTTGCCGAGGGGGAAACGACTCTGACCGGGCTGCTCGATAGCGAAGACACCCGCGTCATGCTCGACGCGCTCGACAAACTGGGCGTGCAGGTGACGCTGAACTCCGATCGAACGGTCGCACACATCGTTGGGCTGGGGGGAGCACCGAAGGTGGCCGACGTTCAAAATCCGCTCGATCTGTTCGTCGCCAACAGCGGGACGAGTGTTCGATTTCTGACGGCCCTGTGCGCCGCCGGGCAAGGAACGTTTCACTTTGACGGTATCCAGCGGATGCGCGAGCGGCCGATCAGCGACCTGCTGGCCGGACTGGAGCAACTCGGTGCCGAAGCGGACTCGCCGACCGGTTGTCCTCCGGTCACGATTCGCGCCAACGGCCTGGCCGGTGGGCGGGCAACTGTCGCCGGAAACATTTCGAGCCAATTCCTCAGTGGCCTGTTAATGGCCGCTCCGCTGGCCCAGTCGCCAGTCGAACTGGTCGTCGACGGGGATCTCGTCTCGAAGCCGTATATCGAAATGACGCTAGCCGTCATGCAAAGTTTCGGCGTCGAGGTCGAAGCGAGCAGCCAACTCGACCGGTTCCTGATCCCCAGCCCGTGCAACTATCAGGCAAAAAGTTATGCGATCGAGCCGGACGCGTCGGCTGCGAGCTATTTCTTCGCAATGGCCCCGATCACCGGCGGAACGGTTACGGTCGAAGGGCTTTCTCAAAACAGCCTGCAAGGGGACGTCAAGTTTTGCGACTGCCTCCGGCAGATGGGCTGCGACGTAACGTACCAATCGGACCAGATCACCGTGGTCGGCCACCCGCCGCGCGGGATCGACGTCGACATGAACGCGATCAGCGACACGGTCCAAACCTTGGCAGTCGTCGCGTTGTTCGCCGACGGCCCAACGCGGATCCGCAACGTGGCCCATATCCGCCACAAAGAGACCGACCGCATCTCGGCCGTCGCGACCGAACTCCGCAAGCTCGGTGCCACGGTCGAAGAGACCGACTCCGACCTGACAATCCACCCCGGCCCGCCCCGCCCAGCGTCGATCGACACCTACAACGACCACCGCATGGCCATGAGCTTCGCCCTCGCGGGTCTCCGCATCCCCGGCGTCACGATCAACAACCCGAACTGCGTCGAAAAAACGTATCCAAAGTTTTTCGAGGATCTTTCGAAGTTAGTCAGTTCATAACATTGCGATAAAAAACAATAAAACTTACACATGCAATCAGCCGAACGTTCCATCTTGAAGAAAATCTTATTTTGGAACATTGTGCCACTACCACGGATTTTTTCTTTTTACTTGTTCGGACATCTTCTTTTCATGCTTTGCTTCGAACTGTATGTTGCAGTACAAATTTCACTATTCGACTATGCAGAAGCTAGCGAACCAGACCTCATTTTTGCGGCTTTCATGATTCCCTCGTTTATGCTGATGTATCTAACTCCGGCTATTTGGTTCGTCTTCTTCATTTTCGCTTGTATCAACAAGCCTTCGATACACTCCATTTTTACGGTAATAATTCTGGGACTGCTCGTCAGTATGCAGCAATGTTCTGTGGTGATCGCTTACCATTAGCCGGTAAAAGGAAAACTTCAATGATTTCATCGTGGAAATACAAGAATCGGATATTCAGCTTTATCGTGGAGCGGCAGATTTCTGAGATTGCCGAGATGCTGCATGATCCGGAAGTGGAGAGATACCTTTGGTTCGCTCCCATCACACCGGAAGGTTTCCGCTATTTTACCTTACCGCTTATCAAAAAACAAAAAGAAGCGTTCGCTGAGGGAAAGTATCCAAATTCAGCCACGTTTACCGTCGTCAAAGACAATGAACTACTAGGCGTCTGCGGCATGGATGACATATCGGACGGGCATAATGTGGTCATGATCGGCTACCAACTCAAACGCTCCGCGTGGGGTCAAGGGACGGGAACCTGTTGCACCAAGTTTCTTTTGCACTACGCGAAGACTTATCTGAACATTCGCAAACTGTTCGGCGATTGTGTAACGGCCAATCTTGCATCGACGAGAATTTTAGAGAAATGTGGCTTTACCTTAGAAGGTATTATCAGAGAAAAATATGAGCTGGGTGGCAAACTCCACGATAACAGCTGGTACGGTTTAAAAATGAGCGACGTTTCACCATTGCCTCAAGATTCCATTGAAGAGATTCAATAATCACCGACGTCAAAATAAGAACCCAAACAACGATCTCTAGGACAGCAATATAAAAAAACGCGCCCAACTCTGAATAAATTTGCTGGTAGCTCATCCGGGATCTGCGATCAGAAAAATCGGCACAAAAGGGACATGCACTCTTTACGCAAAAGAGGAGGGTGCTCCCTTTTTCATGCGAGGGATCGGTAGAACGAGGTACGTCTATATCGGTTAGCACGGTTTTGCGTCTCGTCATAGCGGAACATACTCTAAACCAAATACCCTAGTACCTATGAGGTAGATTGGTCGGCTTCTTTGGCTAGTTTCTCTTTGCCCTTTCAAAAAGTACAAGCTATGGTTACGTAGATAGATACGCCTGATTAGATAGGTGTAATAGATCCATTCCGGCTGGAAGTGCGTTTTTTCGAAATGGATGCGCCATTTCTAACGGGAACACGATGTGTAATTAGTTGAATTTTATTGTCCTTAGTTATCCCCAAAAAAATTTATGAGACCCTCGACCCTACCATCCAAACCATCCAAAGACCGCAACGAACCATCCGGCAAACCCGCCCCCAAACCCTCCGGTCTGATCCCGTCTGCTGAAAGTTCCGAAAAAAGCTTTGACGACCTGAAGCGACGCATCCATAGCAAACTGGTTGACAAGCTCGACTTGACCAAAGTCGGCGATTTGGAAGGGGACGTTCTGCGTCGAGAGATTCGGATGGTCGTCGAACACCTTTGCGACGGCGAAGGAACCTTGCTCAATCGCAACGAGCGTGACCGGCTAATCGAAGAGGTGCTCGACGAGACGTTTGGACTTGGACCGCTCGAAGTGCTTTTGAAGGATCCGACGATCAGCGATATTTTGATCAACGGTCCCAAGAACATCTACGCCGAACGTTGTGGCCAGATGGAAAAGACCGAAGTCAAGTTCCGCGACAATAACCACCTAAAACAGATTATCGACCGAATCATCTCGAAGGTCGGCCGACGTGTCGACGAAACCTGCCCGATGGTCGACGCACGTATGGCGGACGGATCCCGTTTCAACGCGATCATCCCACCGCTGGCACTGGACGGAGCAGCCGTTTCCATTCGTCGTTTCGGTTCGAACCCGCTACAGCTCCAGGACCTGTTGCGTTTCAAGGCGTTCACGCCCGAGATGGTCATGCTGATGGAAGGGGCGATGAAAGCCCGCCTTAACATCATCATTTCCGGCGGTACCGGCTCCGGTAAAACGACGCTGTTGAACACCTTGTCGAGCTTCATCGGTAACGAAGACCGTATCGTGACGATCGAAGATGCGGCGGAACTCCAGTTGCAACAGGATCACGTCGTCCGGCTCGAAACCCGCCCACCGAACATCGAAGGCAAGGGCCAGATCACGGCGACCGACCTCGTGCGAAACGCGTTGCGTATGCGTCCCGAACGAATCATCATCGGTGAGTGTCGTGGTCCCGAAACGCTCGACATGCTCCAGGCGATGAACACGGGCCACGAAGGATCACTCACCACGACCCACGCCAATACCCCGCGTGACGCACTGGCTCGTCTGGAAACGATGATCATGATGGCCGGGTTCGAACTACCCCTAAAAGCGATGCGGACGCAAATCGCCAGCGCCGTCGACCTGATTATCCAGGCAAACCGACTCCCGGGCGGGCCGCGAAAAGTAACCGCGATCTCGGAAATCGTCGGCATGGAACAAGACACAATCGTCATGCAGGATATTTTCCGCTACGAGCAAGACGGAATCGATGAAAATGGCAGGGCGTACGGTCGATTTATTTCGACCGGCATCCGGCCAACGTTCACACCTCGCTTGGAACAGTCCGGGATCCAACTCCCACCGAGCACTTTCCGCGAACGGGTCATGCTTCAAGATTAAAACAGTAATTTACATAATTATATATAGTCCCCAATAGTAAAACTTTCAGAGAACGAGAATATCATGGGCGTTTGGTTAGTAGTCATAGCGGTTTTCATCGCCGTTACCGCACTCGTGGCGGGCATCTTCGCCGTGGTCCAGGACAAACAAGGGGCCAAGGTCGAGAACCGTCTCGATATGGTCACCTCCGGTGGACCCGGTCTGAAGGATGCAAAAGGCGAAACGGGAATGCTGATCGATGCTTTCCAGACCCCGAAAAGCATATTCGAGCCCATCCTCAGCCGGTTCACGAACCTGGAACTACTGTTCGAGCAGGCCGATACTTCGCTGACCATCTCCAAACTGGTGCTCC
Organism: Planctomycetia bacterium; assembly: GCA_050123355.1. Taxonomy (GTDB): domain Bacteria; phylum Planctomycetota; class Planctomycetia; order Pirellulales; family Thermoguttaceae; genus JASFHG01. The sequence continues at coordinate 3,051 of JASFHG010000145.1, read as the reverse complement.
TGTGCGTTATGTTCGCGGGAATGGGCGTCATGGCCGCGATGATCATGGGCGCGCCGCTGGTCGCGTTTCCCATCTTTATGCTGATGATGTCGACCCTGCCATTTCTCTGGCTGAAGTTTCGACGCAAACGACGACTCAAGGCATTCTCGAGCCAGTTGCCCGACGCACTCGATATGCTCTCCCGTTCGCTGCGGGCAGGTCAAAGCCTTTCGTCTGGTTTTAACGTGGTCTCCAACGAAATGTCCGCCCCTATCGGTGTCGAATTTGGCCGAATTTTCGAAGAACAAAACCTGGGCGTCTCGATCGAAGATTCCCTCGAAGACATGAGTAACCGAGTACCCGACCTCGACCTCAAATTCTTCTGTACCGCCGTCATCCTGCAACGCCAAACGGGTGGTGACTTGGCGGAAATCCTCGACAAGATCAGCTATCTGATTCGCGAACGGTTCAAGATTCTCGGTCAAGTCCAAGCACTCACCGGTGAAGGACGTCTCTCCGGTATCGTATTGTTGGCCTTGCCGGTCCTGCTCTTCGGAGTGGTATATAAACTCAATCCCGACTATATCATGGTCCTGTTCCGTGAACCGCTTGGGAAGAAAATGCTCATCGGAGCGATCATTATGCAAGTTTTCGGCGCGTTGGTTATTAGGAAAATCGTTAACATCAAGGTATAAATCGTGTTCGAATTCATCGATATTGAAAAAATAATCCCTTACGCCGTCTTCGCTGGAATTGCAGCGTTTGCATGGTGGCTTATGGACATGATGAGCTCCAGTAAGCCGCGCGCGATGGAACGACTCGATCAATTTACCGATCCGGTCGCCTGGCGAAAAGACCTGCGCGAAAAGCGACGCAAGAAGGATAAAGTTGCGCAGGTTATCGAAAACGCCGCCCCGAAACTCGCCAAACCCCTTCAGCCGCAGAGCGAAGAAGATGCCAGTAAACTCAAAATCAAACTGGCCAACGCCGGGTTCCGCAGTGACACGGCGTCCGCCGTCTTCCTCAGCGTGAAGTTCGTCGGACTGATTATCGGGTTGATTATCGGCGTCCCCTTCCTCCTGTTCAGCGCTAAAATTACGCAAACCAATATCTTTACCGCTCTCGGAATCGCAGGCGTCTTGTTCTACCTCCCGACCATCGTCGTCAGCTTTATCGCAAGCCATCGACGACAACAAATTTTCCTCGGTCTGCCCGATGCACTCGACCTGATGGTCGTCTGCGTCGAAGCCGGGCTCGGGCTCGATCAGGCCATGCGCAAGGTGTCGGAAGAAATGAAAAAGACCTTCCCCACCATCGCCGAAGAGTTCGGACTGGCTAACCTTCAAATCCAGATGGGCCGACCGCGAAACGACGTGCTCCACGAACTGGGTGTCCGAAGCGGAGTGCCCGACCTGCGTGCACTCGCCGGCGTGTTGATCCAGGCCGATAAGTTCGGTTCCAGTATCGCACAAGCGCTCCGTGTGCAAAGCGACTCAATGCGTACCAAACGGCGTCAAATCGCGGAAGAAAAAGCGGCTAAAACCGCCGTCAAACTCATCTTCCCGTTGGTTATGTTCATCTTCCCCGGTATCTTCGTCGTCCTCGTCGGACCGGCAGCCGTCCAGATGGTCGAACAAATGCTCAACAGCCCCCTCGGCGGCGGCAAATAGTTTTGTTCGGTGCTAAACGCACCGGCGTAAAAACCCGTTCCCGTTGGTCACTGGCGCGGGCTCAAGATTTTCTCCCACCCACATATGGTCGATGGCTGGCGCTTGGGATGATTCATGTGAAGGAAACATGTGCATACGTCAAAATGTTAATTTTCTTCCTCCTAAGCCAGTTCTCTTTGTAGCAGTGGTCCGGATCCATAAAAAACCACTTCTCTCGACATCAACGAAAAAAATCTTGCACCCGCGTCAGCGCCCAACGGAAGCGGTTTTCCGCCCTGGTGTGGTAACACCAACAAAAAAGGCTCCGGCATTTCTACCGGAGCCCTTTTGTGTGAGGCATTCACATGAGAATCGTTTCCGCCGGCCCAGGCGGAACACCTTTTAGCCGCCGGGGAAAATTTACCTTTTCGCACCAGCGCCCAACGGAAGCGGGTTATTCCAACCGAGCGAAAACTCGACCGGTCGGCGACCCTGCCGCCATTACTCGACGGTAATTCGTCGAGCTTGTGCTTGCTCTGATTTGCCCACGTTCACGTAGAGCACGCCGTTATCCATCTTCGCATCGACCTTGCTCGGATCAATGCCCGTCGGCATGGTAAAACGTCGACAGACTTGCGAGTAACTCCGCTCTTGAACATGGTACTTGCTTTCCTTCTGGTTTTCGGTTTCCTCTTTCTTCTCGGCCGAGATGCTCAAAACACCATCTTCCAACTCGATGTGGACTTGGTCTTTGGTAAAACCAGGCAACTCTGCCTCGATGTGGAAACCATTTTCATCCTCGTGAATGTCGACGGGGAACGAAACCATCTCTTGTTGGTTCTCTGGCCAAAAACGACGAAATACATCGTCAAGATCTCGTCGGAACAATTGTAAAGAGCCAGGCCAGCCGGTCGGGGTACGTTGTAGTGCTAACATGACTATTCTCCTTATAATTTTCCGGCACCTCGTATCTTTCATACAACCGATGCCTGCCGGAACGGCACCGATCGGTTCCGTTTCAAGTTCTGAAAAGACATAATGCAAAATGCGTGCCAAACAAAAATCAGCAATCCCCTATACTATCCTACGAGAAAAATTTTTCGCAAAATCGCTAAAAACGGACCACGCGGAACAGATCGTAAACCATTATATAACAACGACTTACAGGAAATGAGAGCTGTACGTTTCGAAATTCGCATTTCAAAACTTCATTTCCGAACTACAGAATGCCACCTACAAAAACCACTGCCAATTTGGCAGATTTTTCTTCGTGCGACTGCACATTTTAGCCATTGAACTTGCTCAGCGCTAGAACCAATAGCAACGTCTTTTCTAAAGGAAAATAAAAATTACTTTTGCACCGCTTTGGGTGTGGGTATCGATTCTGGATGGTCCTCATGCAATTCCTCAACCGTCGGCGGTG
>JASFHG010000144.1:0-8101 GCA_050123355.1 Planctomycetia bacterium | reverse complement strand
TGTTTGGCAATTTCGGTAGCAGCGTTTTCGACGCCCTGTTTGGCGGATGACACATCCCCAAAAGACACTTCCAATACGGAGGTTTCCAAGGTAGACAATCCGGCAAACGCTACTAAAGATACCCCTGAGACTCCCGAAGCAGACGCCAAAAAACCGGCAAAGACTCCCGAACTCCCCACGGGGCCGGCGGTGACCGACGGAGAGTTCACCCAACTGGACTCCAAACAAGCCATCCTCACCTTTCGGGTCTTTTCCAAAGACAAGGAAAAAAAGCTTAGCGTCGTCGTCTACTATTCCAAGGAGGAATTTGGCGAAAACACCTCGAAATGCAAGAACACCGGCCGACTCTTCCCCAGTAGACTTAAAGGCAAGGAAGAAGACTATACGGTAACCCTGACCGGGCTGGAACCGAACACGGACTATTTCTATCGTATTCGGGCCAAAGACAGCATAGGTACCACCTGGTCCAAGTCGACCCAGTTTACCACAACGTCTCCAGGCCGACCGTTTTATGAATCACTGGCAATCTTCATCGGGATCCTGGCGGCATTCATCGTGCCATTCTGGCTCGGTGGTCGCATTGCCAAAGGGGTACGGATGCCTGAACAAGGATGGCGTATCGGCATCATTCTTTGCTCCCTGACCCTTGCTCTCATCATCATCAAGATCGGTTGGCCACCCAGCTTGGGTATCGACCTCGAAGGTGGTGTCATCATGATCTACGAGATCGACGAAGAAGAAACGGCAAGGGCCCATGCCCAGCAAGCAGCCAAAGCGGATGATGACAAGCCCGACCCGGGCATCGACGAAAAAGAGCGAATGAAAAGGCTGCTCATGGCGCTTGGCATGCGTATCAACCCCGGCGGTGAAAAAGAGATTTCCATCCGCCAGTACGGCCGCAATCAGGTCGAAATCACAATTCCCAAAGCGGACGTAGAGAAAGCAAAACGCATCAAAAAAAGCATTACGGAAGCCGGCACTCTCTCTTTCCGTATCCTTGCCAATCCCGACAGTAACAAACCCGAGCATCAAGCAATCATCAGTCTGGCTCGGGCAAACGAAGAGAAAATGGCCAATCCACCCAGCGAAATTAAACAAAACGGCAAGCTGGTCGGATGGTGGAACCCGGTCAACATGAAACGGGAAGATGACTTCGATTACATGAGGAAACGTGAGGACATTGTCACCCGAATGGCCAACATCGGAGGCATCCCGCGACTCGAAGTCTTGATGATCAAAGATCCTTACAACGTGACGGGTGACTTCCTGAGCCGATGCACGGTCGGTATCGACAGTGGTCGTCCGTCGGTCCGTTTTTCCTTCAATGCGGCAGGTGCAAACCGCTTTGGCGCGTTGACGCTGGACAACCTGCCCGTCGAAGGGGCCCAACCGCTTCGATATCACCTGGGTATCATTCTCAACGGTGACCTTTATTCCGCCCCGACGATCAACAGCCGAATCACCAGCAACGGCGTGATCACGGGCGACTTCAGCCAAGAGGAAGCCCAGGACCTGGTCAACGTTCTCAACGCGGGCAGCCTCCCGGCCGTTTTGAAGAAAAACCCGATCTTCGAATGGTCCACAGGCCCGACGCTCGGTAAGGATACGGTCCAACGAGGAAAAATCGCGATCACCATCTCGGTCGTCATTGTTTTGATCTTCATGGCAATCTACTATGGTTTCGCCGGCTTGGTGGCCTGCGGGGCACTGTTGATGAACATCATCTTGCTCTTCGGCATCATGATCGGAATCCACGCCGACTTTACCTTGCCGGGTATCGCCGGTTTGGTCTTGACGGTCGGTATGGCGGTCGACGCGAACGTGCTCATCTTCGAGCGTATCCGTGAAGAGCTCAGCCGAGGGGCCGCGCTGCGCATGGCGATCCGAAACGGTTTTGCAAAAGCTACCACCACGATCGTCGACGCGAACGTGACAACCTTGATTACAGCGGTTATCCTCTTCGTGGTGGGTACCCAACAAATCAAAGGTTTTGCCGTTACCCTGTTCCTCGGCGTGACACTCAGTATGTTCACCGCCATCTTCTGTGCACGCGTGGTCTTCGACATTGCCGAGCGACGCAATCTGATCTCGAAGCTCAGCATGATGCGGATCCTCGGAAAGACGAATATCAATTTCGTCAAAATGCAGACCTTCGGCCTAATCGTCTCGGGCATCCTGATTTGCATCGGCCTGATTGCCGTCTTCAATCGAGGGAATGGCGTACTTGACATCGACTTCACCGGTGGTGAATCGGTGACAATTGTTTTTAAGGAAGCTCAAGATATCGGGACCCTCCGCAAGCAACTTTCGGACGAGCTGGAGCTTCCCGACTTGGCGATCATGGACGCCACGCCGGAAGGAGCAGATAAATGGACCTATTTCGTAATCAACACATCATTAGAAGTAAAAGATGATAAAGATAGCGAAGAGTCTGCCATTGACGTAGTCGAGCAAAAGCTCTTTGAATTCTATGGCGACAAACTCCAAACCAACTACTTGAAAAAACATGAAGTTGTGGAGCTCGATGCCGAAGGCCAACCGCTACTCCAGCCTGCGTCTTCAAATACCACGACCGTCCCAAGCTCGGCCACTTCGGCCGCTTCGACATTCCTTGCAGATGATGACTCCACGTCGGGCAAGGAGAAAAAACCGGGCAACGAAGAAACGACGGGCAATAAAACCGAAGGAGAAAATGCGGACGCCCCTCTCGACAATGACAGCTTCGCCAACGGAAGCGAGGTCACCTTGGTATTTGGCACGAAACTTGACTACAACACCATGCATAAAATAGTCAAAGATATCTTGGCCGCTGCCGGTATGGAAACCACCGTCTTCGAACTGTCGAACCAAAACTATACGCCGAACGACACCGCCGCTTATAAGGAATGGACGCTCCGTATCGCCATACCTAAGAGCGACATCGAGACAAAGATCCTCGAACCGCTCCGCAAATCGCTGGACAAAATGCCGTTCTTCCCCGCCTCGAGCAGTATCGGTAGCCGGGTCGCGGGCGACTATAAGACGAGCGGCATCTTGGCAATCGTTGCCTCGCTGATCTGTATCGTCGGATATATTTGGATTCGGTTCCAGCGAGTGGTCTTCGGTCTGGCGGCCGTGGTCGCATTGATCCACGACGTCTTGATCACCTTGGGAGCGATCGCGATCAGTGCCTACGTCGCTTCGGCTCTCGGATTCCTGGGCATCGAGGACTTCAAGATCAGCCTGACCGTCTTGGCCGCCTTCCTGACGATTATCGGTTATTCGTTGAACGACACGATCGTCGTCTTTGACCGTATCCGTGAAGTGCGTGGTAAGGCACCCAACATTAACGGTGACATGGTCAACACGAGTATCAACCAAACGCTCTCGCGTACGTTGCTGACCTCGTTGACCACGTTCATCGTGGTGCTGGTCTTGTACATCGGCGGCGGCTCGGGCATCCACGCGTTCTCGTTCACGTTGATGATCGGCGTGATCGTCGGTACGTACAGCTCGGTTTTTGTCGCCTCGCCGGTCCTGCTTTGGCTCAGTCGAGGTGACATGTCGACCACGACCACCAAGAAATAAAGCTTCATAAGTATAAATTTCCAAAGCCCTGGCCTTTTTCACAAAAGGTCAGGGCTTTTTTGTCGTTTGGCCGCATTTCAACCTCGTCTCCACGAAAGGGGGTCTTGTCCGCATGCACACTTTTTGGTCTAATGACCGGTTACAGATCTTGTTTTACCCCTATTGGAGTCTGTCTTCCGCCGCTAGGTTTTCCAACGACACAGGACAGTACACATGATGTTACGCTTTTCTGTCATAAATCCGGTTTACTCATCAAAATTTCGATCGCTCCTCCTCATCCCGTTTCTGCTGGCCTTGGTGCTGACACCACAAATATCGGCCGCCCAAACCACCTCGGACCCACCGTCTGATACCCCCACGGCCCAAAATGAGGCAAAGGACACCGAGAAACCGGTCACCCCTCCAGCAAAAAAAGAAGTTCTCGCCGAAATGGTCGAAGGAACGATCGTCGAGACAAAGAAAAACGACGACACTGCAAAAGAAACAGCCCCAAAAAACTGGCGGGCAGAGTTTGACTACTATTTCTCGAAAATCTTGGTCGAACCGCTCGAAGACTTTCTCTTTTTCGATTTTGGCAGCAAGCGGTATCTGAACGTCAAGATCCCATTCGTAGTGGTCTGGCTCTTGTTCGGAGCACTATTCTTTACTCTCCGGATGGGGTTCATCAACTTCCGCGGCTTTTGGCACGCGATCCAGGTCACTCGCGGCAAATTTGACAAACCGGGCGAAGAAGGGGAAGTCTCCCACTTCCAGGCACTCGCCTCGGCCCTCTCGGCAACCGTCGGGTTGGGAAACATCGCGGGCGTGGCCATCGCGGTCGGGACGGGCGGGCCCGGGGCCATCTTTTGGTTGATCCTCGCCGGCCTGTTCGGCATGAGCAGCAAGTTCGTCGAGTGTACACTCGGCCAGATGTACCGCAAGGTAGAACCCGACGGAACCGTCACCGGCGGTGCCATGCAATACCTGAAAGAAGGGCTCGGCGAGCTGGGCTTTCCACGGATTGGCGTTTTCTTGAGTGTCATCTTCGCCCTGCTTTGTATGGGCGCGTCGTTCGGCGGCGGATGCGTCTTCCAGGTAAGCCAATCACTGAACGCCATAAAACACCAGTCTGACTTCTTCAAGGATTATCCATGGGTCTATGGCGTGATACTCGCCTTCTTCGCGGGGATCGTGATCATCGGCGGCATCCGTCGCATTGCCGCGACGGCCGAAAAGATCGTCCCGCTGATGTGTGGTATCTATGTGGCGGCCGCACTTTATATCCTCTACCAACATTACAACGATATTCCAAGCGCTTTCAAGCTTATCTTTACCGAAGCTTTCTCTATCGAAGCCGGTATCGGCGGTTTCCTCGGCACGATGGTAATCGGTATCAAACGAGCCGCATTCTCCAACGAGGCAGGTATTGGCTCGGCCCCGATCGCCCACGCAGCAGCCAAAACGGATGAGCCAATCAGCGAAGGAATCGTCGCCCTACTCGAACCGTTTATCGATACAGTGGTCGTTTGCACCATGACCGGTCTGGTGATCGTCATCACCGGCGTTCGCGGAACTGCGGATGGTCAAAAATTCATTGACGCCGATAACGGAGCTGGCCTCACCTCCATGGCCTTCGGAAGCGTAATCGACTGGTTCCCCTACATCCTTATGGTCGCGACTGTCCTGTTTGCCTACTCGACAATGATTTCCTGGTCGTACTACGGGGAACGGTGTTGCCGAAACCTGTTCGGGCCGCGAGCCTCGATCATTTATAAGTGTATTTTCATCCTTTTTATCGTGATCGGCTCGATCGCCACGTCATCCTCCCTGCTCGCCTTCTCCGACGTCCTGTTGCTTTCGATGGCCTTCCCCAACATCTGTGGCTGCATCTTCCTTAGCGGAAAGGTAAAACGGCATCTCAACCACTACTGGCAACGCTACAAGTCGGGCGAACTCGATCCGGAAAAAACATGACCTGCCATCATGCGAAACCATAACGTAAACTTCCAGCGAGGAAAAAAATGATCGCCATACTCTTTGCACTGGAAATTGAAGCGGGAGGACTCATCGATCTACTCGGTGATAAAGTAACTACCCAAGCCGAAAACCTAACGGTCTATCAAGGCCAACTCCACGACCGTGAAGTTACCCTCGGAATCATCGGCACCGGTGCAGAGCGCGCGAGCAAGGCGACTCAAGCGTTTATCCAAGCCTACCGTCCGGAGCGAATTGTGCTCGCCGGTTTTTCGGGCGGGCTCCAGCCGACCATCCGACAGTTCGACATCGTACTGGTCGACGAGGAAGGGGTCAAACTGATCCTGGTCGATGCCGACGAAAGCAAACCAACACTACTGCCTGAAGAAACGCTCGGGCCGATGGGGGCGATCCTCTCGGTCCAGCAAGTGATCCACTCCGCCGAGGCCAAACAACAAATCGGCATGAAAAGCGGTGCGTTGGTCGTCGATATGGAAAGTGCGACCGTCCAAAAAGTTTGCCGAGCAGAAGAAATCCCATTCTCGGCAATGCGGATCGTGATCGACCCGATGGACGAAGAACTACCCGCCGACATCCAGCGACTAACCGACCAGCCTTCGATGGGGGCACGAATCGGTGCCGCGATCGGCGCGATTTGCCGCCGCCCCTCCAACTTGAAGACCATGGTCGGGCTACGAGAAAACGCGATCCAAGCCTCCGACCGCCTCGCCCGATTCCTGTCGAGGCTCTATCTATAGGCGTTTGGCCATATCTTCCAGTGTGATTGAATCGCGATCTCGGAGCGTCTATAATGCGGGTATGCCATCGACACTTAGCCGTCGAGCTTGCTCGTCGCTTGAACCGCCGGGCCGGCCCATCCTTATACCTCCTCCCCCTCTAACCCAAAGAGCACCAAAATGACTCGCCAAAACGCTATACTCCGCCATGCCCTGATCGGTCTGAGCCTCTGCATCTCCCTCACTTTCTTCCTCCAAACGGCAGCAGCCAAGGAAACCCGCGGCGATCGGATGCTCAAAGCGTATTTCCGTGCCGAAGTGAATCGGGTCGCCAAAGCCTCCACCCCGGGTACCGGCTCGCTCGACGAGTGGAAGGCAGAACAAAAGGTCCTTCGTGCCCAACTCTTCGAGATGCTCGGCCTCGACCCGCTTCCGAAGAAGACCGACTTGAAGGCGACCGTCACCGACACGATCGAACGGGACGGAATCATCGTCGAGAAACTCCACTTTCAATCGCTCCCCAAGCTGTACGTCACGGCCAACCTCTACCGTCCGGCCAAGGTGGACAAACCGCTCCCGACGATCCTCTACCTCTGTGGCCATGGTGGAGAGAAAGAAGGCAACATCAGCTTCGGCAACAAGACCCATTATCGGCACCACGGGGCCTGGTTCGCCCAACATGGTTATGTCTGCTTGATGCTCGACACGGTCCAAAAGGGCGAAATCGAGGGGATCCACAACGGCACAAGAACGCACGGCCGGTGGTGGTGGAACAACCGAGGATATACCCCCTCCGGCGTCGAGACGTGGAACTGCATCCGGGCCCTAGACTACCTCGATACGCGGCCCGAAGTCGATAAAAAACGGATCGGAGCGACCGGACGGAGCGGCGGTGGAACGTATACCTGGCGGATCGCAGCCCTCGACGATCGGATCGCCGTGGCCGCCCCGGTGGCCGGCATGACCGACCTGCAAAATCATATCCTCGACAACAAAATCCGCAACCACTGCGACTGCAATTTCTTCATCAACACCTACGAATGGGACTTCCCCACGCTTGCCGCTCTTGTCGCTCCACGGCCTCTGCTCATCTGCAACACCGACAGCGACCCGATCTTCCCGCTTGACGGCGTCAAACGGATCTACAACAAAGTCCGCCACGTCTATCAGCTCTACGGCAAGGAAAACAACGTCCGTCTGTTCACCACGCCCGGTAAGCATGAAGACCTGCCGCCGCTGCAAGTTGCCGTCTTCGAGTGGTTTAACAAATACCTCAAAAACGACACCACCCCGGTCAAGGATCCGGCCAAGGCCCTCTTCACCCGGCAGGAACTCCGCGTCTTCGACAAGCTACCCAAAGATCAAATCAACACGAAGATCGACGAGCTCTTTGTCCCCCAAGCCGAGATTTCCACGCCTCGCAACGAAAAAGAGAGCAAAGCCCATTACGAATCCACCAAAAAAACTCTTCTGGAAAAGGTCTTTTCCGGCTGGCCGAAGGAGCCGTGTGATCTTGACGTAAAAAGGGTCAATCAAAAGGTCAAAGAAGGCCGAACGATCACGACCTACGAATATACCAGTCAGGAACATGTCCGACTTCCGCTTTATGTCGTTGGGCCAACCGATCCGAGTCAGGTCGATACGATCGATATACGCCTGACCAGCGAGAAAGAGTGGAAGGCTCTCAAGGCGGGCTTGTGCGACAAAGCAACTCCCAAGGATGGTGCTGCGAAAACCGAGAAGAAAAACGCCTTCGTTCGGGTTTTCGTCCCGACTCGCGGTATCGGCCCCACACGATGGTCCGGCAAAAAGCGAGAACAGGTCCGCATCCGCCGCAGTTTCAT
>JASFHG010000143.1:0-8101 GCA_050123355.1 Planctomycetia bacterium | reverse complement strand
CCCTCTACCGTATGGGCATACGGAAAATCCTCGGGGGCCAGGCTGTTGATTGCCCTCTCGAGATCGTCCGGCACGTCCGGATCGGCGTTCTCGTTCAGGGTCAGTGAAGCCGAGGTGTGCCTAATAAAGACGTTCAAGAGTCCTATTTGGAACTGCTTCAGCTCGGGCAGGGCGGCAAGCACCTCGCGGGTAATTGGGTGACATCCCTTCCGGAAAGGGGGAAGCTTGATTTCTCGTTGGATCCAGGCCATCGGGTCCTTTCGTGATGGTTTTAAATAAATATACAGGCGGTTGTCTTTTTTACGAAAAGGTCATTTTACCGAATTTCGAACCAAACCGCCATCCAATGCGTATGACCAAGGAGTCTTGCCTATTCGCATTATTTTATGCAAACAAAAACGTTTCCATAGCCCATATACTTCCGTTTGAAAAGTGGTCAAGGAGGGTGTTCTGCTAGGATTTTGCAAAAAAAAGCTTGACATGACCTTCAAAACATGAATAATAGGGGATTCACTTGGACAAAAATTCCCGCCTATGTAACCAACTGGCATCGAGAGAAAGCAAACCTGACGGAATAAGCCTTGCTGGTTGATTCTTTCAACGGAACCGCTTGCGGTAAGCGTCAGCTTCACCAAACAGGTGAGGCGGCCACCCCCCGACCCAACCGGTCGCCGTGTAGGTACAGGAGAAGTGAAAGTAAAGTTTAAACGCTTTTGGATGGGCCAAAAGCACACATTTAAATGTTTTTTGGTTTTTGCATTGGAGTATTACAAGAAATGCGGAATGTTTTTGAGGCAATTTTAGAAACAGGGCACGATGAAGACTTCGCACCCGTTGAAACGGATGAATTCACTGCGACCGGCGCTCCCGCCGGATCCCGCGACAAGCTTGACATCCTGGCTCGACGCGTCCAAAAGGGTCTTCCGCTCTGGCACCCCGACGATCGTAACGATTACAGCGGGCTGACCGGTGCCGTGCGACCTCGCGACTAGCTCGCGTCAGAAGGCCGTGTGTCATCTTCTTAGCCATGACGCACGGTCGACCGGCGGTGCTGCGCAGTCGCAAAACCGCCCTTCTTTGGCTAACCCCATAAAAATAAAGGCGATTACGCTTCCAGTTGCTGGTACGTAATCGCCTTTTTATGTGCTTTTATGCCGCCGAATCACCCCTTCGACGGCTCCCAAAACTTCGGGCTAGGCTGCAGAAACATCCGCCTTTGAGACCGGATTGGGTTCTAGTTCTTCACGCAAAATCGGAACTTCCGATGGTGCTTCAATCCCGATTCGAACACGATCTCCCGAAAGCCGAACGACCGTAACTCGAATCGAATCTCCTAAACAGATTTGTTCATTTTCTCTCCGTGAAAGAACTAACATGACAACCCTCCTGTGGTCTGTATATGTTTGCGGTTTCTCATAAACCGTTGTTTTGAAAAAACTATTTTTTAAAATGTTCCGGTCGACTTGCCCAACTCCCCTACAAAGTCGGTAAAGTCTCTCGGTTTTGCGGGTTCTGTCGACGTTTCTCGCCTCAAAGCCCTCTCTCTTTACGGCCGTGATCCCAAAAGGTTCAACAGCCTGCGTTTACCTTGTTTGATACATCGTTTTGCCGTTTAGGCGGCTCGTTGACGGACGGGCATGTCAAATCGGGGCCCTTCGTTGAGCTGGGCCTTCAGAAATCGCTCGCCGGTCGCAGTATAGAAAAGAATCTGGTTGCGTTTGATGTCCCAAATCGCCGTAAAGCGGACGGCACGTGGGCCATGCAGGAAAAAGTGGATGCCGCAGGGTTTTCCCCCTTGGCGTAAAACTCGTTCAGTTAGTTGAAAGGCTCCTGTTTTCAATTGATAGTAGTTACAAAACGTTTCGTTCACAAAGTTTCGCAGTCCCTCTAGACTACAGAAATACAAAGCGTCTTGGCGCATGAGATGCAATGGCTCCTTGCTTAGGCGCATTAACCTGAAGCATTCAGGTCGTATACGCTGGATAGAAAGAATGGGGTGAGTATCAACAATGTTTCCTATCGGCAAAGAAATAGCGGCTGATTAGGCATATAGTATGATATTTTGAGAAGTATACGCACTTTAGATAAAATTCGGATACGGCCAGTTTCCAGACGGTGCAAAAAACCTTTCTTCCCTTCTGCTTACGATTCGCTTACAGTACAATGCACTGGTTTTTAGCAAAAAAAAATTTTGGCAAGGCCCCGGTTTTTATGGCTGATCGATACTACAGTAATCAACCGATCCAGGGGGATCATGCGATCCTCGAGGGACAGGAAGCACAACATCTCGGCAAGGTGATGCGAGCCGGGCCGGGGGATAGGCTCACCCTCTTTGATAATTCGGGGGACCAATTCGAGGCTGAAATCGATCAGGTCCAACGCCAGAAGATCTCACTCCGCATCCTTTCGCGTCAAAGTGTCTCCCGAGAACTGCCCATAAGCCTGACTCTTTTCACCGCCCTGCCGAAGGGGGACCGTCAACGTTGGCTCGTCGAGAAAGCGGTCGAGCTGGGTGTCACTCGCATGGTCCCGTTGGACACGGACCGGTCGGTCGTCAAGCCAAATGAAAAGACGATCGGAAAAATCCGCCGGGCGGTCATCGAAGCATCGAAGCAATGTGGTCGTAATCGACTCATGGAAATCGACATTGTGCATAACTGGACCGACGTACTTACCGATGCCTCGGTAAATACCTCACCAACCCGATTCATTGCGCATCCGATAGAAAAGGAAAACTTTCCCACAGAACTCCAAGGCCCCATTTGCATCGCGATCGGGCCGGAGGGGGGTTTCACGGAGGAAGAGGTCCAGCAAGCCATCGATGCCGGTTGGCAAGCGATCGGGCTCGGACCGCGGATCCTTCGGATCGAGACGGCCGCCCTTTCGCTCGTGGCACGTATGACTCAATTATTAAAATGTTAGTCCGGTCGCCTGCGGCCGATACGCCAAAAATCCCGTCGCACGCGACGGGCTAACCTAACCATCATTTCATGGACTCTATCCCGATCAATACGACCCTGCTCGAACGGCTCGCGCTGGTCCGACCGGATCAATGGACCGTGATCCAGCGACGAGCGCGTCGGCTTGCCCGCGGCCTGCCCCTGGTCGAAGCGGTTTGGATCGATGCGATGCTCCAGCTTGGGTATATCACGCCGTATCAAGCAAAACAGCTCCAGGAAGCGGATGGCGAGTCGCTTCAGGTTGGTCCTTATGTCTTACTGAATCGCCGCGAGTCGCTTGGTTGGGCCGACTGCTTCGACGCCTATCGGATTGAAGATCGTCAACCGGTCTACCTGGCGGTTTTGGAAGAAAGGTCGCCCGAGGCATGGGAATCGCTCCAAGAAAAACTGATAAAGAAAAAGGAGACACTCAACTTTTTACACAAAGCTTCTACAACTTCTACCCCCTCGCAGGCAAAAAGTAGAATGTCCCCTTTTTCTTTTCTGTCGGTTGAAGAAGTTGGTATTGACGATCGAGCCGGGGTTTGGATCGCGGCACCGTCTTGTTCGGGCGAATCGGTCGCGCAACGGATGGTCCAACATGGTCACTTCTCTCCTGCGATTGTGTTGGAAATAGCACGGCAAATGGTCCAGGCACTCAAGCAGCTTGAGTCGCAGTCGGCTACGCACGGTGATCTTCGCGCGACGACGGTCCTGTTGGATCGCGAGCAAGGATTGAAGCTGCTTCTGCCGGGCGTTCGCGAGGTGGTCCGACCGCGCGAGAGTTTTGCCGAGACCGAAGGCCCCATCAATATGTACGACGGGCTCAGTCCGGAACGGGCGGCCGAGGGGACGGTGGCCGATGTAAAGTCGGATCTCTTTGCGGCCGGGTCGCTTTGGTGGCAAATGCTTGTCGGTCGCTCTCCCATGCCAGGTGGAGACGGCCGAGCCAAGCTGCGTGCGGCTGCACGAGGGGAAGTAGAAGATATCAGAAAGCATGCCGCCGAGGTGCCCGAACCACTTGCTCAGGCCATCAAAACATGCACCACTCGCGACCGTGCCGATCGGCCCGACTCGCTGGCCGAGGTGGCCAAGATACTTGGTCCGCCAGACGCTCGTGGTACTCGTGCCTTACGGCGATGGATACGAGGAAATCGCGTGACCGCCTTGCCGGTTGTCTCTACCAAAAACGTTTCCCATCAGTCACGATACTTGGGCTGGGCGATCACGGCCGCAGGCATCCTCGTGGCGATCACCGCTTTGGGATTTGCCGCCAACCGGTTCTTCAACCCACCGGCACCGAAAGTCGTCGTCCTGCCTGAGCCACCTCCGGTCACCCCAACCCCCAAAGATCCTGTCAAGCCAGTGGGGCCGATTCATCAAGATACCGATCCGATCGTGCTGCCTGCTCCACCACGAAATAACACTCGCACCATCGTGCTCGACGCCGAGCAACCAACCACGGCCGGGTCGCTCGCGGCACGCCTGAATCCGGGCAGCGTGGTCACCGGTCCGGCAGGCAAGCGTGCTCGGGTAGTAATCGATAACCAAGCACTGAAGATCACCGTGCCGAAAGTCCGTTTTGAAAAGATCGATTTCGTGGCGGCCAAACCGGATGCAGATAAATCGGATGACAACTCGTCGACCGACACTTACCACGCGATGATCGAGCTTCGAAATAGTGAAGCAATATTCATCGGCTGTACATTCCACAGTGAAAATGACACCGCATCGACACCGTGGACCGTGATCCATTGGATTTTCCCTGACACGAATCCTTCGTCCGAGACGCTGGACCTTCAATCGACGTTACCTAATGGCCGTATCGTTTTGAAAAACTGCGTCTTGGGATCCCAAACCGCGACGGCCCTGCATGCGGAGGTTCACGCGGCGGTCGCTGTAGAGCTCCAAAACGTACTCCACCAAGGTGTCGGGCCGATGCTCTTTTTGGAATCGCCGCCGAAGATCGAGGAGCCATGGCGGATCTTGGCCGATCGGGTAACACTCCGCGAGTCTGGCCCATTTTGGGCATGCCGTTATGAATCAACCCGGACCGGTGCGGTGCGGATCGAGGCGAACGACTCGGTCTTTGCACCGAAGGGGACTCAGCCGCTGCTTCTGTTCGTCGGAGAGAACGACCCAGAGCCGATTTTCCGCAAGTTGGAGTGGACCGGGCGGGAAACCCTCGTCAAAAAGGTCACGCCTACGGCCGCCTGGCAAGATAACCGTGGCACTCGCGAGCCGATCAACGACCAGCAAGCGTCGATCGACGGTCTTGTCCGCAGCCAGATTGAATTTGTCGGCCCGACGGATCGATCTCCCGCTTCGAGCATCCTCAAAACGTGGGATGCCCCGCTCACTTCGGAAGTTCCGCCCGGGATTGACGCAAAACGGCTACCATCGTCTGGCTCAAGCAAAGCTCAAGGAGATTAAGAGCCTATCCGAAAACCCCCGTTAGCCCGGCCGCCTGCGGCCGGAAATGTCTCGAAATCCCGTCGCAGGCGACGGGGCTAACATTTAACAAAATAAGTTTTCGGACAGGTTCTAAACCGTTCTACTCGCCGAGCACACGCCGGACGAACTCACCCTTCGCCTCGGTATAGGCAATCCGGTCATCGTGATGCTTCTTGGCGAGATAGGTTTTCAGCTCTCCGTATTCTTCAGCCAGGTCGGGCCGGTTTCGGAGAATATCGCGGAAATGCAACTCATCGTTCTTGAAGTCGGGCTCGCCGATGTGGATGTGATGGGTCCGTTTTCCGCTGCTGTTGCGTCGGATAAGAAACGAGTACCACGGTGGAATATCGTCGCCCCAGGAGGGCCGCCAGAAATAGTCATACTGCGGCGGCGGGAAGATTTTGGGGGCAATCTTCTTGACTAATGAGACGTCGTTGACTTCGACCAATAGGTCGACGATCGGCTTGGCGGTCAGCCCCATCACGGCCGTACTCCCGAAATGCTCGATACGCACGACCAACCCTTCCGGCAGCCGCGACAGGAGAACCGCCTTCTCTTCCTCAAACCATTTCGGCCAATCCGGATTATATGGTTCGAGGTCAACCTGCTCGGCCGTGACTCGTTTGATTTTTTCTTCCAGACTTTCCATGATTTTGCTTGCAGAGGTTGAACACGTGCGGAAAGAAACAATTAGCGAGTTGCCTTGGCTTTCGGCTGCGAGACCATGAATTGGGTCGGGGCGTGATTTCGAAGATCGCGGAGATGCTCGAGTAAGATACGCCGGACTTCCAAGACGGTCTTCGGGTGGGCATGGACCGTCGTGTGATCGGCCTTCACAACCAGCTCGGAATCGACGTCGTCCATATGAGCACTCTTTTCTGCAACCACACCATCGGTGCCTGCGGCGAACTTACTCCAAAATTCATCTTGAGGTACCGAGGCCACGACGTTGTGATAGTGGATCCAAGGTGCTCGCTGGGCGTGGAGCATTGCATCAAAGACGGGCGAGGTCGGCGAAAGCGAATCGATGCTCGTCTTGATCTTGAAAAACTTCGTATCTTTCAAGATGGGTTTATTTTTTGCAATGAACTTATCCTGGCCGGTGAAAACCTGTCGAGGGATGGAGATCAGCTTGTTGGCAAGCCACTGCGTTACGTCGTTGGAAAACTCGCTGCCACGGTGCGGGGTCGCGATCGTGATGACGCGGCGGATCGAAGGGTTCGGTTGGAAGAAAATCACGCTACGGACCGCATCTCGCGTCTCGGGCTCGGCCTCGAAACGTTCGAACGGCTGGTCGCTGACAAGGTGCCAGAAATCGTCGCGGCTGTTAAGTGTTTGGAGCCTCGATACAAGCCCACCCATGCTGTGGCCGATGAGGACCATCTGATCGAGAGCCGGTTCCTGGTGGTTCGGGTCGAGGATCTGTCTCAGCTCGGCCAGGTCGTGTCGCAGTCGAGCGGCCGAGACCCAGAAGGGATGGCCGGTCGGGTAGAGATAGAACCAGAACTGGTATCGATCGCGAATCTCGGGCGAGTTACGGAGGTCGTTGTACATCTCCATCCACGTGATCGGGCTCGACCATAGGCCGTGTACCATGAGCACGGGTATCTTGCCCGGCTGGTACGGCTCGAACATGTAGAGGCCCATGATCGTGTTATCCCCCTCCGGCCCGATCTTTTTCAAAAGCGTCTGCGGATCGACCAGCCCGGCGGTGGCGAGCACCTCGAGCTCCGGCTTCGACAGGAAATGGGCAAGTGGGGTGCTTAGATCGCTCTCTAAAGGCACGCGCTCGGAATTGATCGCTATATCGGTCAGGGTCAAGGGGTCATAAATTTCGAGGATTGCTTCGGCGTGGACTTCGCCCGTCTTGGGATCGATCTTCGAATTCATGCACGGTCGCAGGAAGGCAGTCACCGGGAAACTCAGATCAACCGGGTAGAACTTGGCCTCTTTCGGCTCGCCCTGATAGCGTTTTCGTACACCAATCAGCGGAACGCCAAGGCCATGAGTCCGATAGTGATTCCTCAGTCCCTCGATTTGGTAGTCCGAGACAAATTCGAAGTGGTCAAAGTCTTCGTTCTTCCAACGGCCGCCACGAAGGATCGCACTGATCTGGCAAGTACCGACCGCCGTCTCGATTGTGTACTGTTTTCCAGGCTGCAACTTTTTGTCTTTCGCCGTCAGTCGCAACGCCGACTCGAGCGAACCGTTGTACAGGTCGCAGATCGCGCGGAACTGGGGATCGTAATGGTTGGGTTTGCCGAATGCGCGAGACTCGAAGAGATATTCATACGCATAAAGGACCGACGAGCCGTAAAGACTGACAGCCACTTTCGGATTCGATTTTTCGCACTTCCTTGCCGCAAGGTAGCAGATCTCGGACAGGGCGTGGATCGTTTCAAGGTTGGGCTCCTGCTGGGCGATGATCTGGAGTTGGGTAATCAGCTTTTCAGGCTTCCCGTCGAGGGCATCCGTCAGATCGTAAAGCCGCAGGACCTGCTGGGTTCGAGAGCTCGGCTTGATTTTATCGTCGGTAGAAATCTTAAACCGCTCAGTCAGGGGGTTATGTGGCTTCTCTCGCAACTTCACCCATTTGGACGACTGACAGCCTACCATCGCCGCCACCAAAACCAACACCATAAGCGCAATGACCTTAGAGTGTCGATTTTGGGTCGTTTTTAGGGGGAAATTCGTGTTCATCGTCGTGT
>JASFHG010000142.1:0-8119 GCA_050123355.1 Planctomycetia bacterium | reverse complement strand
TCGGCGTAACAATCTTTCGGCCCATTCCGGGAAGAAGGTGGAGAACTGGCCGAAAGATTGTTACGCCGATGGCCCTCGTGCCAAGGAGTATCGTGCCTGGCGATGCGAGAACATCACGCGTCTGGTCAAGGCGGTCCACGATGGTGTACAAAAGATCAAGCCGGAGGTGAAGGTCTCGGCCGCCGTCTTCGGGCTTTATCCTTCCTGCAAGAAGTCGATCGGGCAAGATTGGGTTCTTTGGGCCCAGTCGGGCTACGTCGATTTTCTCTGCCCGATGAACTATACGGATGATGAAAAGTGGTTCAAAGGGATTGTTGCCCGTCAGATGAAGCAGGTCGACGGCAAGGTCCCCCTTTGCCCGGGCATCGGCGCGAGTTCCGCCAAAACCCCCTTGAGCGCCGAGCAGGTCACCTCGCAGATCACCATCACCGAACAACTCGGCACGGGGGGATTCACGATCTTCAACCTGTCGGCTAAAGAAGCAAAACGTTTACTCCCCGGTTTGAAGACGGGCCAGAAACCGTCGACGAAGAAAAATCGTTTTGTTGACTAATGACGATTTAGAAAATCAAGAAGAGAAAGTTTAGCCGACGAACATCGTTCGTCGCGTTTTCGTTGCTTCAAAACACGTCGGACGATGTCCGACGGCTAAACAAAGACCTAGCACATTTCCAAGTAGCGGTTCAGCTCGGCCGTGGCGGTCGATTCATCCCAGCCGAGCGTTTCGGCCATGGTGTTGACGACTTGGCGGGCGATCTCTTCGCGGTTGCGGTGGTAATAGTGCCAGTAGGTGCGGCGGATCATCAGGTCGTCGAGGTGACGTGCCCATTCGTTCTGGCAGTAGTGTCGAACGACCGTGTCGCTGACGTCGGCCGGAACGATCGCACTGACTCCGTCGATGTCTTCCTTCGAAAGCAGAGGCTCGGTCGCCGTGCGGCACGGTTGGACTTCGTGGTGGTTGAAGTGGACCACGCGGTCGATCGCTTGCTCCGACATGAGGCGATAGGTCGTCAGCTTTCCGCCGGTGATGTCCCACCAGCCCGGGTCGCCCATCTTGATCTCGTGACGTCTCGAGATGTCCGACGGGTTGCCGTTTCGGTCGGCTACCAACGGTCGCAGGCCGGACCAAGCACTGACGAGGCTTTCTTTCGTGATGCCCGCGTCGGGGAAGAGGGTCGCGACCACGTCGAGGATGTAGGCGATGTCGTCGTCGTTGCAGTCGGGCGTCTCGATCGGGCCGTCGTAGTCGGTGTCGGTGGTGCCGAGGATCACTCGCTCGCCCCACGGGATGCCGAACAGGATCCGCGAGCCTTCGGTCATGACGATCGCTTCGGGGATCGGGAACTGGCTCCGGTCGACGACCAGGTGGACCCCTTTCGTCAGACGCAATTCAGTATGCGAGCCGGGCAGCTTGTCGGACCAGGGGCCGGTCGCGTTGATGATCTGCCGCGTGCGAATCGTAACCGGTCGACCGGCTTCGACGTCCTCGGCCTCGACGATCCAGACGTCCCCCTCGCGTTTGGCGTTTTTGTATTGGATATAGTTCGTTACGATCG
This sequence comes from Planctomycetia bacterium, assembly GCA_050123355.1. Taxonomy (GTDB): domain Bacteria; phylum Planctomycetota; class Planctomycetia; order Pirellulales; family Thermoguttaceae; genus JASFHG01. Next base: position 6,563 of record JASFHG010000142.1, on the reverse strand, counting down.
CGCCGGCTTTTTGCGCGGAGCGGAGCGTATCGAGTACGAGTCGGGCGTCGTTGGTCAGTCCGTCGAAGTAGCGGACCGCGCCGGTGATGTTGTCTTGGGTCATACCGGGCAGCTTTTCGAAGATGGCCCGACGGCTCAAGGTCGAGGAGCGGCCCAGATTTCGCCGGCCGCAGAGCAGATCGTAGAGTTTTACGCCGATGCTCATCTTCCACTTGGCCCAGGCCCAGCCGGGTCGAGTCGGGAAGAGGAACGGGAGCGGGTCGGCCAGGTGGGGCGCGATCCGGTGGACCACCCGTTTCTCCATGCTCGCTTCATGGACCAGGCGTAGGTAGCCTTGAGCCAGGTATCGCAGGCCGCCGTGGAGCAGGTGGCTCGAGCGGCTGCTGGTTCCGAACGCGAAGTCGTTTTGTTCGATGAGCCCGATTTTCAGGCCACGCATTGCGGCGTCACGGGCGCAGCCCGATCCGACAATTCCTCCGCCAATAACAAGAACGTCTAAGGTTTCCGACTCCAGTCGGGCAATAATGTCGGCTCGTTGTTTGGCGGGAGCGAGAGAATCATTTGTCACTTCTTAATACCTTTTAATCGATAATGCCTCTTACCCTTTGGGCCTATCCGAAAACCGGGACTGGCTCCATTTTTCAGGTGCCTGTTCCGGTTTTTGGATAGGCTCTTAAACATGACCGCTCTATTCCCTAGAGTGTCTTTTGAAGCAATTTACCAAATGCGCCCAGGTCACTGAGGATCAGGTCCGGTACTTCCGGCATTTGTGTCGCTTCGTCCATAGTGGCTTCGCCCGTCAAGACGAGCACGCTCAGCGCGCCGGCTCGCTGGGCCATCGCCATGTCGGTGTATAGACGGTCACCAACCATGACCAGTTCGTTTCGTTTGATGCCGTGGCGTTTGCAGATGCCATCGAGCATTCGAGGATCCGGCTTACCGGGAACCACGTCGGGGGTGCGACCGGTTGCCTGAGCAATCGCCGCAATGACGGCACCACAGTCTATCAGGACCGTTTCCTCGTTGGTCGGACATACCATGTCCGGATGTGTTGCCAGATAAGGCTTGCCTTGAGAGACCCACCACGATGCTTGACAGATTCGATCGAAGGTCAACGTTCGGTCGAACCCGAGAACCACGGCGTCCGGTTCGGGGCTTCCGTAACGACCTTCATGAAAGTCGTGGCCATCATAAACCGTGAAACCATAATTGCGAAATTGCTGGGAAAGACTTGGGGTACCTAGAAGCCAAATGCTCTTGACGTTCGGCATCTCGTGCTTGAGATACTCAATCGTTGCATCGGCAGAGGTATAAATGTGAGACGCTTCGGCGGGAATTCCCATCTTTTGCAGAAGGGGAAGATAGTCTTGCGTGCCACGGGAAGAATTGTTTGTCAGAAACGAATGACCAATACCTCGATCGGAGAGTACTTTCAAAAAGCCCAGACTGTTCGGCAGAAGGGTGTCGTCTGTGTAGACAGTCCCATCCAAATCCAGCGCAACGTGTCGTACGCTCTGGAGTCGAGACTTCAGGTCAAAATCGTCCATGGATGATACAATCATATCCGAATCGAGAATGCTCACGGTTTGCTTATTTTTTCGTCTAAAGCCAAAATGGCTTGTGCTCCCTGTTGATCTACTACCAGTGAAGTGACCAGTCCGCTTCGGATTGCGCTGTGAATGGCACGTTCTCGTCCACTACCGACTACCACCCCAATAGTTTCCTTAACTGTTTTCAGTTTTTCCAAATCGATGCTGATAACTTGATCACGAAACTTCGTTTGGCACTCCTTGCCCGTTTCGTCATAAAACCGACCGCAAATTTCGCCTACCGCGCCTGCATCGCGAAGGTAGGATATGTCTTTTCGCGATACGACATTTTGGTCGAATAAAATCGACTCGTCCAAAAGGCCGATTCCCACCAACGCGAGGTCGACTTTGTCGTAAAGCTGCAAGACTTTACGAATTTGCGGTTGCTCCGAAAAGAGACGACATGTCTCTGAATCGGAAACGATCGCAGGCGTGTTCAACATGTGGAACATGCCTTCGTTTCGTACTGTCAACTTGCGACCTAATTCAATGGCGTCGACCGGAGTCGCTGCCGTGTTTACGTTGCCCATTAACTGAACCACTTCCAATGGATAGGAAGGATCCAGCTCGATCGAGTTGACTAATTGACGGAGAGTACGGCCGCCGGTGATCCCGATCAGTTCGGCTTCCCGAAGTCGTTCCGCAATAATGGAGCCGGCAACGTGCCCCACGATACCGCGGACTTGCTTGACCGGGGCTCGAGAAGAGGTTTTTACCACGACGACCAAATTCAGGCCGAAGCGGGTCTTCAACTGTTCCTCAAGCTCTTCCGCACGCGGATTAAAACGTGCAACGCTAATACGGATGATGCCACGCTCCCTAGCCCTGGTGAGCATTCGCGAAACCTTCGCCTGTGACATATCCAGTGTTTTGGCAATTTCTACTTGGTGTTTTCCTTCCTCATAATACATTTTGGCGACAGTGATTAGCAAGTCGTCATCGGATATTCTTCTCATGGCACACCCTCGATAAGTTGAATATATATTCTGAATAAGAGCCAATGCCTTGATTTTAATCCCGTTTTAGAGGGAAGTCAATAAATATGCTCAAATTTTTTCGCGAATATATATTCGCAATGGAGGGAGGTTTTGTTTTGGTCGATGAATATAGTTGGCCCGCCTAACACCTGTCGATAAAACCAATTACTGTTATTTGTCGAAAAACACGATTTCCTGTCCCAAAATATCTTGAATGGTGTATACGCTCTCTCTTGGTTTGCACAAAGAACCATGCCAATATCGAACGAGTCGCAAAGTTATGAAACTATTCGCATGATATGCCTGTTTCTTTACGTTTATAATCTATATCATAAAAGGTACGGACGAATTGAATGAAAAATGTGAATAAATACCAAAAACATGTCCTTAGTTGATTCCACAATCCAATCTGCATTAAACAATGCTCTCGAAGAAAAACGCTTGACGCCGGAGGAAGGTCTGCTGTTGCTCGAGAGCAATGATTTGGCGGCGGTGGCCGCGGTCGCGGACAAGGTATCTCGTCGAAAGCATCCCGAGCGTTACCGGACTTATAATATCGACCGGAACATCAATTATACCAACGTTTGTGAAAGCCGTTGCCGTTTTTGTGCCTTTTCTTGCGATGAGAGCGACCCCGAAGCTTATGTGATCAGCACCGAGGAACTTTACGAGAAGATACGACAGACGATCGAGTTGGGAGGGAATCAGATTCTTTTGCAAGGAGGGCTCCACCCGAAGCTTTCCATCGAGTGGTACGAGGAGATGATCCGTGGAATCAGCCAAAATTTTCCCGAGATCAATATCCACGGTTTCAGCCCGACGGAGATTTATTATCTGGCACAGCAATCGAAGCTGCCGGTTCGCGAAGTGCTGCTCCGGCTTCGCGAGGCCGGGCTGGGAAGCTTGCCGGGCGGAGGGGCGGAAATTCTTGTCGATCGGGTGCGGCGCTTGATCAGTCCTCAAAAAGTTTCCGCCGGCGAGTGGCTCGATGTGTGTCGCGAGTGGCATCGACTGGGCGGGCGCGGTTCGGCCACGATGATGTTCGGTCATATCGAGACCTATGCCGAGCGGATCGAGCATCTCGATCGGCTTCGTGCGCTCCAGGACGAAACCGGCGGTTTTACGGCCTTCATCCCATGGACATTCCAGCCGAGCAACACCACGATGCACAAGGTTCCGAAGGTGCATGCGTTTGAATATCTCAAAATGCTCGCCGTCTCTCGGATCTATCTCGATAACTTCGATAATTTGCAAGCGAGTTGGGTCACGCAAGGCTTGAAGGTGGGTCAGATCGCGTTGCATTTCGGCGCGAACGATATGGGGAGCCTCATGATCGAAGAAAACGTGGTGGCCGCGACCGGGGTCCATTTTTCCACGACCGAGGAATCGATTCGCAAGGCGATTGAAACGGCCGGTTATCATGCACGACGTCGCGACGTTTTTTATCGGCTTGTTTCGTAGAAATAGCTTTTTTCGATGAGTTTTTACGACTTATCGCTCTGATTTGACTTATCCGAGCCTCTGCTTTACAATAAGGGCATCCTTACCCACCCACTTTGCCCTCCTTTTTTCGCCAACCCCAAGGAGTCCTTCCGATGCGTTTTGCGAGAGTTTCTGTTGTGTGTATTGTTTTGGTTTGCTGTATGAGTATTTTGGGTTCCTGCGCAGATGCTTCCAAGCTTACCTCTGAAAATCTCAAGAAGGCCCGGCGAGCGGCCGCGTGGAAATCGAGACGTATCATCATGAACAACGATGGGAACGACTCGCGGAAGGCCAAGGAAAAAACTCGCGAGGCGTTTCTCGAATCACGCACGACGCCGCTGGTCGGTACACAGGTCGATACGATTTTCTACTGCGATGGGATCTGGGGCTCTTTCACGCATCGAAGCCCGACGTCCGATCTGCGCAAGGGGAGCGACAAGGCATACAAGGAATGGGCGGTCGACTTGATCAAGGACGGTGGGCCTGACCCGTTGGCGAGTATCATCGACTTTGGCCATAAAAACGGGATCGAGGTTTTTTGGTCGTTTCGGATGAACGATACCCACGATTCGGCCGATCCGACGATGCTCCGCGAGTGGAAAAAGGCCCATCCTGAGTTGCTGGTCGGGGAGCTCGAGAAACGTCGTACGTACAAAAGTGGCGGCCGGCGCTGGTCGGCGGCGGATTACGCGCAAAAAGCGGTCCGTGATCGGACGGTCGGCTGGTTCGACGAGGTGGCCGGGAAGTACGACGTGGATGGTTTCGAGCTCGATTTCTTTCGGCATCTGATTTTTTTCAAGAACCCTCTGAACGGCAAAGCGGCGACGCAAGAGAACCTCGATCAGATGACCGAGGTGATACGCCGGATCCGCGAGATTGCCGATCGGCATGCCTTACGACGCGGTCGGCCGATCCTGGTCTCGATCCGCGTGCCCGACTCGATCGAGTACTGCCGCGAGGTGGGGCTCGACGTCGAGCGGTGGCTCAAGGAAGGGCTGGTCGACATGATGACCGTCTCAGGCTATTTCCGGCTCAGTCCGTGGAAGAAGAGTGTCGAGCTGGGGCATCGCTACGATGTGCCGGTCTATGCCGGTTTGAGCGAGTCGCGGTTCAAGCACCACCGTCCCACGAAAAATTCGATCGAAGAGTATCGTGGCCGAGCGATGTCTGCGTGGAAAGAAGGGGTCGACGGGATCTATACGTTCAACCTGTTCAACCCCAAGTCGCCGGTCTTCCGCGAGGTTGGCGACCCGGCCGCTCTGGCGAAGATAGAAAAATATTACTCGACCGGCTCGCGAAACACCAGCCATGCGAGAGCGTGGACTGCCACCGGGCTGAAGCATGTCAACCGTCCGTTCCCGCTGCCCGACTCGTCGCGGATACTTTCGCAAGAAAAACCAGAGACGATTGAAGTCGATGTTTGGGACGATCTGCAGCAGCCTGACTGTCCGTTTCGGGCGGAGTTGTCTCTCGTGGTGACCAATGTGCAACCGTCCTCGCTGAAGCTGACTGTCAACGGGAAGGAACTCCCCCCGGGCACGCAGAACGACAAAGGGCAGTGGGTCTATCCTCTGTCGAACGACATGCTGAAGGTCGGCACGAACCGCTTCACGCTCCAGTTGAAGGACAAACCGGCGAAAGTCGTCAAGCTTCGCGATCTGATCGTTTGGTTGAAGATGAAGTAGTTTGTTGAGAGTCTTGGGTTGATGAAGTCACTGTTTTTATGTCCCAAGCCGAAATTGGGACGTCAGTCCCTATTTCGGTTCAAGATAATAATTGGCTCAACACGAACCAAAATAGGGCACGCTTCGCGGCCCAATTTCGGCTTGGCACGCAACAAGCATGAGATTCTATAAACGAAGTTAATTCACCATCTGCTTTTCGTACGCGACGATCTCATCTTCGTGCTGGAGTGTCAGGCCGATGTCGTCGAGGCCGTTTAGGAGGCAGTGGCGGCGGAAGTCGTCCACCTCGATCGGCAGCGACAGGCCGTGCTCGTCGGTCAGGGTGCACGCTTCGAGATCGACCGTCAGTTGGTAGTCGTCATATTTCTCCACGCGAGCGAAGAGGTCGTCGATCGTCGCTTCGTCATACTTCAGCGGCAGCACCCCGTTCTTGAAACAGTTATTGAAGAAGATGTCGGCGAAGCTCGGGGCGAGGATCACGCGGAAACCGTAATCTTCCAACGCCCACGGGGCATGCTCGCGACTCGAGCCGGATCCGAAGTTGCGTCGGGCCAGCAGGATCGAGGCCTCTTTATACTCGGGCCGGTTCAACTCGAAGTCCGGGTTGTCCGACCCGTCGTCGTGGTATCGCCAGTCGAAGAACAGAAACTGGCCGAACCCGGTCCGTTCGATCCGCTTGAGAAACTGCTTGGGGATGATCTGGTCGGTGTCGACGTTCGAGCGGTTCATCGGAGCGACCCGCCCGGTATGTTTGGTGAAAGCTTGCATGGGTATGTTGTGGGGGTTGATGTTTTATGTGGTCGGTGTTTTTTATGTGGTTTGTTTAGCGG
>JASFHG010000141.1:0-8147 GCA_050123355.1 Planctomycetia bacterium | reverse complement strand
AGACCTTCACCCTTCTTGGCCAGCATTTCGTACTGACCGCGGGCTTTCGCTTCGAGTTTGAGGAAGATCGCAGCCGCTTCACCTTCGGCCTCGATGCGTCGTTGCTCGGCCAGTGCCTCGGCTTCAACAATCCGCTTGGCCTTTTCGGCGATCGCGGGGGCTTCCAGCTCGGCACGCCGCTTGGCTTCAACTCGCTTGGCTTCGGCCAAGGCCGCCTTGGTACGGGCAATGTGATCAGCTTCGATAACAGCCGCCTCGGCTTGCACCTTCTTCGATTCACCCAACTGGTACGCTTCGGCCTGCTTCACTTTCAACGCAGCCAATGAGGCAGCGATGTCGGCCTTCGACGTGTTTTCCCCTTCAATGGCTCGGGCGTCAGCGTCGGCCAACTGGATACGCATGTCTCGCTCGGCATCTTTGACGCGAGCTTCTTTTTCAAACGAGGCCCTCTGCTCGCCGATCTGTTGGTCACGCTGGGTTTCGGCAACGCGGACCGCTTCGTCCGAAGCCAACTCGGCCATCCGGACCTTTTGGTCACGGAGCGCCTCGCGGGTACCGATCTCACGAAGCTTGGTCGCTTCGGCAACGCGGACTTCTTTTTCGCGAACCGCATCAGCAACGCGAACTTCACCCATCTTTTCATTGTCAGCCACATCACCGCGCGCTTTTTGGATCGCTTCGGAGGCCGCCTTCTGACCGATCGCCGCGATGTAGCCCGACTCGTCGGTGATGTCCGTAATATTTACGTTGATCAAAACGAGACCGATCTTTCGCAGTTCCGGCTCGAGCGAGTTTTGGATGCTCGATAAAAACAGTTCACGGTCGCGGTTGATGTCCTCGATCTTCATCGAGGCGATCACCTGACGAAGCTGACCGAAGATGATGTCGGATGCCTGTTTCTCGATCTCCGAAGTGGAGAGACCGAGCAGACGAATCGACGCGTTCTGCATCAATTCGGGCGTAGTCCCGACCGCAACGGTAAACACGCTCGGAACGTTGACGCGGATATTCTCGATCGACAACGCATCGCGAAGCGGAACCGCGATCTGCATCGGATCAAGACTCAGCCACTCGTAGTCTTGGAAAATCGGAACCACCAGTCTTGCACCACCGTGTACACAGGTTGCCGCCATGCCTGCTCCGCCCGACTTACCATAGACCACAAGGATCCTGTTACTCGGACAACGTTTGTAATACTTGAATAACATTCCTAAAAGCACAAAAACAACCAAAATGCAGGCTGCGACAATCAACGCGACAATAATCGCCGTGCTCCCCGGAGGGGCTGAAAATAAATAGGACATGGTGTCTCCTTTGAAAATGTTTTACTCTAATGCTTTTTTGTGTTTATAAAATAATTTATCTAATCGTCACGAAACCTCTTCTATCTCGAAGGCCGGCTCGACTTCGACCGTGTCAGAGCTGACGATACGGGTAATGAGAACGGTGTCGCCCGAATGGATCGCCCGCCCGGCAGTGATCGCTTCGTACTCCATCGTTCGACCTTGCAGGTTGACCTGGACCTTGCCTTTTCCCTCTCCTTCGGCAGGAATGGGGAGATAGACACTCGCCCGATGGTTGATCGCCCGTTTGATATGCGCGGTTCCGTCGGCTTGAAGTTGGTAAAGGGTCCGGAAAACCCAAGCGACTAATACCATCGCGCCGAAACCGGCCGCCAATGAAGCAAGCATGCTTATCGGAGGATACGAATCGAGAGACTGCATCAACAGGCCGGTCAACCCGAAAAAGGTCAAGGCAGCCGTGATCGCTCGAAATGAAAACAGTCCAAACGTTACCGGCAAGGCAGCGTGAGTGGTTCCATCGATGTCCACACCCATATCACTTGCGTCGAATCCGTCGGCAGCGTCAACCGCATCGGCCGCATCAAGTGCGTCGGCAGCGTCGAATCCATCCGCCGCTCCATCAAGACCATCCATCCCCTCGGGCACATCGATATCGATAAACCCGAACATGGTCAAAACAAACTGGATCAGGAGCGTCACACCGCCCACGACCGCACAAAACAGGAACATCGTACCCATGGAAAGGGTCCTTTCTTATAACAAATACCTGTTAGAAATTTAGCATATATATAACGGCATTCATTGGATGCCATATCTTCTAAACAAAGAAAAGTAAATAAATCATTAGCTTTACGTGTTATCTGGCCTGTAAAGGTTGCCACCCAATTGGTGCGGCAGCATCTACCATGACCACTGATTTTTACATATATGCGGCCAGTAAGGTTGCTAACCTCTCGGTGCGACAGCACCTACTAAAAACCATTGATTTAGTATTCGACGAGCGAAGCGGAATATTGGCTTACCCCCCTTATTTTCGTGGTTAGGTGGCATAAAAACAAGTACCCCACCGCAGAAGGGGGCAATGCTGAGGATTTCAACCAAGCATGGAATTTAGAGAAGCAAGAGTTAACTCCCCCACTTTGTTTCCCCAAGCCGAAATTGGGACTGCGAAGCAGGACCTATTTTGGTTTTGTAGATCTCATCTTCACCAACAAGAAATCAAAAAGAGGTGATCTCCCTCGCCCGTAGGCGGCGGGAAATCACCTCTTTCAGTTTTCAGTGCGTGAATGATTTGGATCGGTCTCACAGGATTGACGTGAGACAGAAGTCACCTCGTCGGGTGCCTACACTTCCACGTCCTGTGCGGGCAGGCGTCCCCAATCGGCATCAGCGTGGTGGTCAATTCCACTCTGTTCTGCTTCTCGTTGACACTTGACACAAAGCGTAGCATAGGGCAGTGCGTTCAGGCGAGCCATCGGGATGTTGATCCCACATGCTTCACACTCTCCATAATGACCCTCTCGCATTCGCTCTAAAGCGACTTCAATTCGGCCAAGTTCACGACTTTCGACTTCGGCCAACTGAGAATTTATTTCATCTTGAACCGAGTCGAGTGCCGCATCAACCACATCACCGGACGCTTGATCGCGAAGCTGCTGAAGCATGCTTAGGTCGCCCGCTAGGGCTTTCCGTAACGCATCACGCCGCGTGATAAGGACTTCACGAAGGTTTAGGATCGATTCTTTGCGTGACATAGCTTGTTACCTCGGCGTCTCACACCGACACGAGTCCTCTTTTTCCACGGACCGGCCAGGGGGCAGACTTTAATACCAGGATTGTTTTCTCAAAGCGGCGATTCCCTCCGACACTCCTCTACTCATTTCATTCCGCTTGGATGACTGCTATCTTGTTATGCTTTCTTCATGAAAGCTTTTCCCATCAAAACACTTTTGCAAAAGTGAATCACAATCGTGATGGGAGGCAATAACAATCACCAACCAAAATATAGTTCCTGTTTTGGCTGAAGGAAGAAAAAAACGCTCAACTTTTTAAACTTTATGTCGAAGGCAGTGACGGCCAACACGCCCAAATTTTGTTAACCCTTAATAGGCATTAAGTTACGTCTGCATAAAATCGAACGACTAAAAAACACGCTAATGGTGCCAGCCGAGGGGTTAGCAGACACTTGGGTTTTGTGAATAATCATTCACCGAAACTGCCGGTCTCCTCTCTCCTGATTCCGCTTTTCACTAATCGACAAAACCCTTTCGGATATACAGCGATAACGGACCGATTTTGAGGATTATTTGGGCCAAGAGGGGCCTGGAGAGGGGTGAGCTGTAATGCCGGCCTCTGTTCCTGCAATGAGAGCTTGTACCTGCCTTGGTCACCGCTTTAATCTCAATCGGGGGGCATGAATACACCTAAGGCAGAGGACCTCATCTGGCGATCTGGGAAGAATACAAAATCAAGGTTAAGAAATGCTCCTTCTTGAGGCCTTATCATCCTTACTCTTTAACTAAAAAAACGACTTCTAGGCAATCTCTTACGTTAAAATCGCCGATACACCAATAAAAGCTATATCCGCTACAACCATGCGCATCCCTACTACAGGACCGGTTGGGGCGGGGAATTATTGATAGTGCACTAGAAAAACCCTTCCATATATTATAGGGGAAAAGAGTCATGTTACGAACCGGCTCAAAAAATCGAACACTCCTCGGAAAACGACTGCCACTTTGCAGCCTGGCCCTATTGATCGCGATCTTGGTCTTCTCGTCGGCGGCCCAGGGTGCGGTCTGGTACGACTCGGAATTTTCCCCCTACTACTGGCAAGCCTGTTTGAATGCCCAGCAAGTCATCAACGCCGGCTCCACCCCGGCCGCCGGCCTCTCGGCAACCGGCAGCTCGGATTACATCGTGAGCAACCTGGTCCAGATCGACCTGACCAACCCCCATGCACAAGTGCCCGTCCTCAACATCGGGGGCGACGATCACGTCCTCATGACGACCTACACCGGTTCGACCGCCTTCTCTCGCGACGGCGCAACCAACGAAGTCGTGATCGGCCAGAATCAATCGCTTTGGACCACCGCCGGGACGACGCTATACGACCAAGTGGTGGGCACCGAAGGGACCGCCTCGGGCAGTATGGATCAACGGGTCCGCCAAATCCTCGGGCTACCCAGCACGTCGACCGCCGACCGGATCGTCGAAGTCTGGGTCAAGCCAGGCGATATGTTCCGGCCTGCACGAGATCCGAACATGACGACGACCGTCTCGCCGACCGCGTTCACCAGTGCGGGCGAGGCCTACGTCCACCTGCCGGACGCGTTCAAATACGACGCGGCAGGCACCCTGCTCACGGCAGATCAAGCCTATCAAAACTATCTCACCTGGCTCGACACCCAAGTTACAAACAGCTATACGATCAACGCCGACGGTACCACTGCGACCGACGTCCCTTACCCGCCAACGTTCATGGGTTACACCTATGACTATGCCAACGAAGACGGCACGACCACTACCGGCTCGGAGATCGAAGGTCTTTCGGAATACATCGTCCAAGGAAAACCATGGGATCCGGGTGCGGTGCCGGGCGGGTTGGAAAATACCAACGTCGTCGTCAACGGCGTTTTCAGCACCTCTTCCTACGCGGCGATCGTCCGCGCGGCCGACGGGACCTCGATCAACGGATTCAACGTCACCGGCACCGTCGACACGATCTGGGCCGGCGATACGTACTATCAGATGGGCACCGCTCGCCTGATCACCGTTCAAGCGGGCGGTAAGATCGAAGAAGGTATCGACGTGGTCTCCGATGGCTACACGATCAACAACGCCGGTTCCATCGCGGGGCCGGGCAAGAACTTCGATCCCTCGCTCTACGGCGGAGCTACCCACCGCGACAGCACGATCCTGCTCCATGAAGGCGGTATCATCAATAACACGGGCACCATCTCGGGCGAAAGCCTCGTCATCGACGCGGGTACCGGTGCCGTCGGGACCACCGTCGCGATCACCAACTATGGCTCGATCATCGCCAACCCGGCCGTTCCCGGCAGTGTCGCGATCCTCGCCGACACGGGCGGCGCGACCATCGAAAACCGCGGCCTGATCGTCGGCGACATCACGCTCGGCGACGCAACAGCCGACACGGTCACCGCCATCGGTGGCACGATCGTCGGTAACGTCACCTTCGCCGGCAACGCGGGCGACAGCTTCACGTTCAACTCGGGTGCCGGGGTCACATCCACGATGATCGGTGACATTACGGGCATCGCCGATGTCCAAGTAACCGGCGGCACCGCGGCTCTCAACGGTGCAATCGCAAACAACCTGTCAGTCTCTGCAAACGCGGGTATCGAAGTCGCTCGAACCGCCTCGATCGCGACACTCACGGGAGTACCGGCACTGCCCGACTCGCAAATCATCACCGTCGGCGGCAATTTGAACCTGGCCGCCGCGACGGTCTCCGATCCGGGAGCCACCTACACCGTCCATATTTACAAACCGGCCGAAAACGCAATAAAAAGCAGCCAGATCCAAGTCACCGGCACCGCCACGCTCGGGATCGGCAGCCGGATCAACGTCGATATCAATCAGGACTCCGACACCCCGATCCGTGCCGGCGATACGATCGTTGCAATCACCGGAGCCACGGTAACCGACAACGGAGCGACCTACACGACCGATTCGGCCTTCCTCGAATTCGATCATTCGATAACCGGCGGCGGCACCCAACTGGCCATCCAACTCCGTCAACCGACCAGCTTCGACTCGGTCGTCACCGGAGATAACGCCAAGACGGTCGCCGCGGCACTCGACGCGGACCACGAGTCGGGCAGCGGCTCGTTTGCCGTGATGACCAACTCGTTGCTCTTCTCGACCGCCGGCGAGTTCCAACAATCGATCACCACCCTCATGCCGACCCCCTACTTCGCGGTCGAAAAGGTAAGCCGTCGGACCACTCAGGATCTGGCGGCCGGTTTGAGCGATTACCTGCGTGGCCGACGATACGACCTGCGTCGCCAATTCGGCGGGATGTCGTCATCGAGAAGTTACGAGACCATCGGGGAGCCCGTCTCGCCCGAGGAAGTCAACGCGACGCTTAACAGCGTGGCCGGTGACGAGTATCTCTTCGGTAGCCAAGCTAATACGGTGGGCTATGAATCCAATGGTCCCAACAACTACAACATTGTACGACCGCAAAACAGCGGCTGGGGCTTCGCCTCGCTGGCCCGACCGTTCGGGACCTACTTCTCCCAGAAAGCGACCGCCGACCAAACCGGCTTCACGGCCAAGGGTGGTGGCGTCCAAGTCACCGTCGACCGTGCCCGGACCTCGCAGATGGTCTTCGGCTGGGAGTTCGACTACGCAAGCCACGCGATCGACTTCAAAGACTCGATGGGCAGCTCGACGATCGACCTGTTCCGCGTCGGCCCGTACCTGACTTGGTTCGACGACTACAAGTTCCTCGATCTGTCGGTCAGCTATGGCTACAACGGCAACACGATCCGACGTAACGCCAGCTACACCGGCCAAACCACCTTCGCCCGCCGCGAGTTCGACGCCCACGACATGTCAGTCTACCTCGGCATGGGCCGCGACTTCGATTGGTACGGCTACATGTTCACACCGGAAATGTCGTTACAATACATCTACTACGAACGCGATCGCTTCACCGAACAAGAAGCGGCCGGCTCGGCATTGCAAATCGCCCGCTACAACGGCAGCTCGCTCCGTATGATGGTCGGCGGCCGGGTCCGACGCATGTTCCTCACAGGCAACGGTCGGCTGGTCGTCCCCGAGTTCAACGCCGGCTGGGCCCACGAATTCCTCGGCGACAACGACATGTTCGCTCGCTTCGCCGGCGGAGTCACCCCGTTCAGCATCAACCCGGGCACGCTCTATCGCAACAGTGCCTACTTCGGCGGTGCCCTGTCGTACATGCCGACCGAGAACATGACCATCGCAGGCCGCTACCGTGGCGAGATCTCCGACGGCGGCCCCTTCCACGCCAGCGAACTCTCGATCACGTGGACCTACTAAGCTTCAAGCTTAAAAACAACCCCAAGCCGAAATTGGGATTTTTTGGTCGGTGCTTCCGCACCTTTGGAAATAATAATCGCTATTTATTATTTCACCCCCAAGCCGAAATTGGGATCGCGCAAGCGGTCCCTATTTTGGTTCAGAAATCTCTCTTTTACGCAACTCTGGATCCGGCCCTCTGCTGCGCAAAGAACCGGCTTTATTACTGGAATTTCAGGGGTCTGTACTTGCACTGGCCAGTGTAGTATAATAATTTGCTGATGCTTATCAGCATCTCTCAAGTCCGCCTCACAAAAGTTTACCGTGTTGAAACCCCTCGACGCGGCCCCACCTCACTCCCAAGGAGAAACCGTGATGCGATCGACGAAAAAATGGCTCCCGCCGGCTCTTGCGATCTTCCTGATCCTCAGCACGATCGGTCTCGCCGCCCCGTCGAAATCGAAAAAGAAAAAAACCAAAGCCCCCGACAACACCAACGTCGTCAAGCAAAAGGACGATGGCTATCGCGGGATCTGGTTCACCTTGGGACAATACTACTCCTCCGAATACAAAAAACCTGGCCGAAAATATCGAGGATATTGGAAGTACGGCGACAAGTACTCCGGCGGGCTAGGTACTTACACAGCCAAGCACGTCCCGATCGCCATCTACGCACCCGAGGTGAAAAAAACGTTCTTCTGCTATGGCGGCTCGAAGGATGGCGAGTGCTACCTGTACAACATGATCTCGTACTACGACCACGAAAAAGACCTCGTGCCACGGCCGACGATCATCCACGACAAAGGGGGCGTC
>JASFHG010000140.1:0-8256 GCA_050123355.1 Planctomycetia bacterium | reverse complement strand
TTATTGGTTTATTTTTTCGACAATATACCTCGGATCAGAAGGGAGACGCCAAATAAACTGATGCCCACAGCGAGCAATGTTCCAGAAACGCTGCTTCTGGAATTGGACCATATTCCCAATAGCGGTGCCAGTATCCCCGCTAAAATCCCTCCCGCGATTACGAATGCGATCCCGTGATGCATAATATTTTCTCGATAATTATTGAGGTCTGCATTGTTAATGAACTGTTTTGCGGCTTGTGACCGGCATTAAGAATCTGTACCAGGGGTTATGAAGGTAAGGGTTAGGGGATTGCTGTGCTGGCGGAGTGAAGGCTGAGGCGGAGCCGAAGCCGGAACGGAGGCAGCACAACGGGCCGCGAAGGTTGTCGGGGGCAGGTAGCCCTGGGAACTGTGCGGCCGGTGATGGTTGTAATCCTCTTTCCACTGGCGAGTCATCAGCTTGGCAGCCGACAGGCTTTCGAATAACTCCAAGGACAGAAACTCATCACGGAACCTCCCGTGGAAACTTTCGGCGTAGCCGTTTTCCCAAGGGCTGCCCGGTTCGACATATAACGTTTCTACCTCCACTCGTTTCAGCCAACGCTGAATTGCTTTGGATACAAATTCTGGGCCGTTGTCGCTACGGATTTGTTTTGGCACGCCACGCATTGCGAATAATTCAGCCAGGGTGTCGATGACGTCTTCGCTCGTGATGCCACGAGCAACTTTCAGTGCCAAGCACTCACGGGTATACTCATCGACAATCGACAGCCACTTCAACGGACTACCGCCGACGGTCCGATCGAACACGAAATCCCAACACCAAACGTGGTTTTTGTGCTCGGCACGTCGTCGATGACATCCATTCTCGCTGGTGCCCAAACGTCGCTTTTTTCGCTTCTTTTGCGGTACTTTCAGGCCCTCGCGACGCCACAGCCGTAGGACTCGCGTCTCGCCTGCACGCCAACCTTCCGATCGCAACAATGCGGCGATCCGACGGTAGCCAAAACGCGGACGCTGCCAAGCCAACTCGACCATCCGCTTTGCCAATGCCGCTTCATCATCTCGCGGACTTGAAACATACCTGTTCGTACTTCGTGGCTGACTCACTACTTTACACGCCCTTCGTTCGGAAACCGAAAACTGCTGCTGCAAGCCTTCGACCGCCGCCCGCTTCCGCGAAGGGCTTACCAATTTCCCTCCGCGATATGCTTGAGCATCTGGATGTCGAGCTCTTTCTCCGCCACCAGTTGCTTCAGCCGACGGTTCTCTTCTTCTAATTCCTTAAGCCGCTTCGCCTCCTCGGCCTTCATCCCGCCGTACTGGCGACGCCACCGCTCATAGGTCGATTGGCTGATCTCCAATGTCTGCAAGACGACCGCTTCCTCCTTGCCAGCATTGAGCATCGCGTCCGCGTCCCGCAGCTTCCTCACAATCTGTTCCGGCGTATGCCGCCTTCGTCTTTTCGTCATTAAAGGTCTCCTCGCCAAAAAATCGGCTCAAAAAACCTTCATAACACATGGATCAGCTTTTTAACAGCAGGTCAGAGCTACTTGCCCTCGAACTTTTGGGCCATGATGAGGTTGACGTTGCTGCGGTAGAGCGGTCAAGGAGGGTCGACCGCATGAGGTTCATTGGGTGGATGGCCAATGGTTTTTCTACATGATTTTACGCTATGATACCGAGGGCTTCGTATAGGTCGTTGAGGAAGTAGTCCCAATCTTCGTCTTCGGGCGTGATGTCGTCGTTGGGGTCTTGGGTGTCGTAACCATAGTCGGTGAAGACCTGGTCGACGGCCGGGTCGGGGATTTCTGCCTGAATGGGATCGCTGTAGTAGTCCTCCCAGTGGAGGGCCAACAGGTACAGGTCGTTGTCGGTGACGGCGCCGTCACTGTCGAAATCACCGTCGGCCCAGACCGCACCGCTCGACATGCCGTAGTACAAATTGGTCGCCACGGTGGTCACGTCAAGCTGGCCGACCATCCCGTTACGGTTGGTGTCGCCGATGATGGTGTATTCATAGGCACCGATGTCGACCGTATCGTAGATGATCCGCGGATTGCCGTCGAGATCATAGTCGACCTCTACGGGAAGGTCTTCGTTCAAGTCGTTTTCACCGGCATTGATTGCCGGGCTGTCGGGCGCGAGATGGTAATCCCCGGCAGCCACGAAGCCTGGATCGCCACCGATCAAACAGCCGATCTCATCGAGCATAAGGTAATAGGCGTGGACATCCGGGTAAGATTGAGCCGCATTCTGCGCTACGATCGTGTTGAACATCATGACATAAGCCCAATTTCCGCCGATTCCTCCCCCGTTGCCGTTGAGGGCTTCGTTGTCGACAATCGTCGAATAGGCAATGGTCACCTCGGCATCTCCAAGATAGATTCCGGCACCGCCACCGATGCCCGTAACGGCGTTGTCCGCGATGACCGAATTGACGATGGTGCCATCCACGAGGGTATAGATTCCGCCACCGTTTGTGTAAGTGCCCGTGACCGTGTTGTCCGAGATGATCGAATAGGCCACGGTAAGATCGCCGTAAACACCGATTCCGCCGCCCGAGGCATGGGCACTTCCCTCGACCACGTTGTTTGAGACGACCGAATCGATTACGGTAAGATCACCCCAAGCAAAAACTCCGCCGCCCGCAATATTACTACTTCCCTCGACCCTGTTGCCCGAGATGACTGCATCCTCGATGGTCAGATGAGAGCCCGAGTTGCATAATATTCCCCCGCCACGATCTTCGACAAAACCGTTGGTGATTGTCATGCCGGAGATTTCGGCCGTCACGCCCGAAGCAACGTTGAACGCGCGGCTTCCCAGATTGGCGTTGATCGTGAGCGACTCGGCACCGGGTCCTTCAATCATCACGTCCGAGTCAACGTTCAACTCCGTACCGTTGAGCGTGATCTGATTTACACGCGACGCAAACTGAATCGTCTCCACGCCGTCGTGCTCGTCAGCCAGGGTGAGCGCCTGGCGAAGACTCAAGTTGCAGGGCCAGTAATAGCTGCCGCCGTGATCAAACGAACTCCACACAATAAGGACATCACCATCATATTCATAGGCACCGATATCGGGTGCCCCGTAGATGATCCTCGGATTACCGTCGAGGTCGTGGGTAATTTCCGGCGCAAATATGCCTTTGTCAAAGAGGTCTACGCCACCGCTGATTGCGCAACTGTCGGGCAAGAGATGGTAATCCCCGTTGCCCACGAAGCTCGGATCGCCACCGATCAGGCTGGTAGCATATTCATCTGGCATTAAAAAAAGATCGTAATCAAAGTTTTCGTAATAGGGGGCCTCATTTTGTGCCACGATCGAGTTGTATACTCCGACATAGCCGCAGTTCCCGCTTATTCCTCCACCCTTACCGTTGATGGCTACGTTGTCGGCGATCGTTGTATGTACCACGGTTATCTCGCCATCTCCAAGGTAGATTCCACCGCCACCACCGCTTCCCGCAACCACGTTGTCCGAGATAACCGAATTGTTCACGGTCATCTCACCATAAGTGGAAATTCCACCGCCGTAGGCGCTGTTGCTTCCCGTGATCGTGTTATCCGAGATGAGCGAATCGGTCACGGTAAGATCACCGTCGGTATGAATCCCACCGCCGCAGACAAAGGCACTTCCCTCGACCGTGTTACCCGAGAGGACCAAATCGGTCACATTAAGATCACCGACAGCGTAAATTCCTCCGCCGTAATCTTCGGCAAAGCCATTGGTGATCGTCATGCCCGAAATCGTAGCCGTCACGCCCGAGGTGGTCACATGGAACACGCGACTGTCGCCATAGGCGTCAATCGTCAACAAGTCGGCCCCCAGGCCCTCGATCGTTACGTCGTCGGTAATGCTCAATTCCGTGCCGCCGAGTGTGATCAGGCTTATGGACGGGTTGAACTTGATGGTCTGCTCGCCGTCCCGTTCGTTGGCCAGGTCGAGTGCCTCGCGAAGGCTCAAGTCGTCGCTGGAGTAGTCGCCGTCGTCTTCATCGTCGGAAGTCGTGACAAAAAGGACTTCGCTATCGTATTCATAGGCACCGATGTCGACAACCTCGTAGATGACACGTGACTTGCCGTCCAGATCATAGTCGATACCCGCGGCCTCCTCGTTGTTGCCCGCGTTGATCGCCGGGCTGCCCTCTGTCAGGTGGTAATCGCCGCCGCCCACGAAGCCAGGGTCGACGCCGATCAGGTTGTTGTCACCCGTCAAGAACCAGGTGGGTTCCAGATCAACACCACCGTTCAGGGCGATGATCGAGTTATTGACCGTCAGCGAATGGTACTCCTGAGGATCAAGATAAACACCACCGGTGGCCCATACACTATAATTGTTTGTGATCGTCGTATTGGTAAGTGTGACGCTTGTCCCGTAGTATCCGGCGAAAATGGCACCGCCTTCGTCATCGGCTCCATTGTCGCAGATGAGCGAATTGGTAACGGTGAGTTCGGTATAATCATACACCGCGATACCGCCACCCATGTAGGCATAATTGTCCGAAAAGATCGAGTCGCTGATCATAACCGAGCTGTCGACATCGGCGAAGACGCCGCCACCCTCGTCGGCCCAGTTCTGCGAGATGGTCGAGTGGTCGACCGTGATCGTACTATAATACCCGCCGAAGACGCCACCGCCGACGAGTGCATAATTGTCCGAAATGTTCGAATCGGCGATCGAGATCGTGCTGAAGTCATAACCGTAGATGCCGCCGCCCATGCCAGACCAGCTTTCGTTGCCGGTGAGTGTCGCCCCCCGGAGGTTCAAGGTGCTGCCATCGCCGACGAAGATACCGCCGCCCTCGTTTTCCCATGCGCCGTTGGCGATCGTCATGCCCGAGATCGTGGCCGTCATACCGTCATTGATATAGAAAACCCGGCTGTCCCATTCGGCGTCGATCGTCAGCGATTCGTCACCGGGGCCTTCGATCGTTACGTCGTCGGTGATGTTCAATTCCGTGCCGCCGAGCGTGATCATGGTTACGGACGGGTCGAACAGGATCGTTTCCTCTCCGGCGTGTCCGTTGGCCAGGGCGAGTGCCTCGCGGAGGCTCAGATCGCCATACGCGTAATTGCCGTCGTTTTCGTCGAGCGAGGTCGAGACGAGGAAGGTCTCGGTATATTCATAGGCCCCGATATCGACCACACCGTTGATGATCCGCGCATTGCCGTCAATATCGTAATCAATACCGGCGGCTGCCGCATTGTCGCCCGCGTCGACCGCCGGGCTGTTCGGGGACGGACGGTACTCGCCGGGAACCAGGAAGCATGGATTGACCCCGATCAGGTTGTTGCCGCTTCCCGGCGTAAGCGGTCCTTCCACGTCCGGGTACTCGTCGGCCGTGTTCATGGTCACGATCGAGTTGTTGATCGTTATTTCACAGAATTCTTCTCCAAAGATTCCGATCCCGCCGCCACCGCCGTTGTTGGTCACGTTCTCGACGATCGTCGAATTCGTCACGGCGAGCGTGCCATCCTGGAAGAAGATTCCGCCACCGTAGCCATTGTAGCCGATGGTTTCGTTGCCCGAAATGACCGAGTTGATCACGGCAACGTCGCCCGAAAGGCAGAGTCCGCCGCCGTAGGCGTTGAAACCGCCTACTTCGTTGTTTGAGATGACCGAATGGCTTAGGATGGTTTCGGAATCCCACTCGGTGTAGATTCCGCCGCCCCAACCACCTTCGCAACCACCGGCCGAATTGCCCGTGATGAGCGAATCGAGAACGAACAGTTGGGTCGTTGCATCGATAAAGATACCACCGCCGACATTCCAGCTCTGATTCTCGGCAACCGTCACGTTCGAGAGCGTCAGCACGCTGGCGTAATCAACGTAAATCCCGCCGCCAAATTCCTCATCGCCACCGGTGATCGTTAGGTCCGAAATCTGAACCGTTATGTCGTTGGTGATGTAGAAGACCCGGCTGTCACCGTCGGCGTCGATCGTGATCGACTCGGCACCGATACCCTCGATCGTTACGTCATCGGCGATGCCCAGCTCCGTGCCATCGAGCATGATCGAGCCCGAAAGACTCGGGTCAAAACCAATCGTGTCCGAGCCGGGGCGCAGGTTGGCGAAATAGAGGGCCTCGCGAAGACTCACGTCGTCGATCGCGAAATCGGTCTCGTCTTCCAGTGTGGTAACGATCAGCGGATCGTCGAGCACCCAGATGTCATGGCTGGCCAGGAGCGAGTAAGTTCCGCCGTCGAGCGTCACTTCGACCAGAATCGTGGGATAGGATGCTATCGAAGCGTCATACACATGGGACAATTGGCGGTTCGCCGGCAATTCGGCGGCCGGGATGTACTGAGGTATGGTGCCGTCACCCCAGTCGACCGTGTAACCGTCAATGGTTCTTCCATCGGTGCCGGTCACTTCGCCTAACGTGAGAACGTAATCCAGTCCATCGCAAGCCAAATGCGGGTTTTCGTCGAGGCTCAGACCAATCAGCCGGGTGTTGTCGTAGGTATACAGAATGGGGTCGGCCACATTTTCCGTGTCGATGCCGCCATTGCCGTTTTGAGCACAAACCGTATCGCCTGCGTCCAGGTGGTTGATGGCCAACGAGGTGGTGCCGGCGTCCCACACGAGGCCGAACGAATCGTAGCCGGCTTCGAAATGATCGTTGCCGGAAGAATCGTAGAGACCACAGAAGTCCTCGCCGCCTTCGCCCAACTCGATCGCTACTTGCTCGAAGTTGTGTGCGATGGTATTGCTCGTCGGACTGTTGATGTAATTAACGGTGTGATCATTGTTTATGGCACTTGAGATAAAAGTGTCGTCCTGGGCCGTATCGTAGAATATGGCCGTGTCATTGCTCAACGAATGGTTCGCATCGCAGGTGATATTTTCAAAGCCCCATACGGTATCACTGAAATCATTTCCGCTCATGGTCGGATCGTTGTAAAGTCGGACCGAGCCCTCCGACGGCGTTACGACCGCGACGTCATCTCCGCTCGAGTCATACAAAGTCGCCGTATCGGTTCCGCCATGGTCTGCATACGCTTCGAGTGACTCGAAGCCAATGGCCGTGCACGAAAGAGCGTACATGCCAGATGTCGTTAAGGTCGCTTTTCTGACTTTTTCGCCATTCCAAGTGTCCTCGTAAATATTGAGCCTATCATTTTCGGGCGAATCATGCAGAAAAGCGGTATCGTTGCCGCCGTTGCTGGCGTAGATCGTGCTGGTGATTCCGAAGAGATGCCATGCAAAATCATCGCCATTCATGGTCCCGTCGTTATAGAGTGAAACGCGACGGTTTTCAGCAGGCATTACCTCAAGGCACTCGTCGCCGTCAGAATCGTACAGAATGCCACGGTCCGTTCCTCCCTCGGAATAAACGGATATGGATTTGAATTGGTGAGCCATGAGGTCAAAATCCGCTCCGCTGTCAGAGGTGCTGTTGTACAAATGGACGGAATCATCAACCGCATCGATCGTTACCCGATCGTTTCCGTCAACGGAAGTGTGCAAGTCGGCCGTGTCATTTCCGCCGGCGGTGGAGAAAACCTCGACTTCGCAAAAAGTATTTAACATCGCATTGATCTCGCACCCGTCGTCCAACGTCAACGTAGCTTGTTCGCCTGCCACTTCGAACAGATCGTCGTCGGGCGAGTCGTGGAAAACGATGTGATCATGGTTGACGCCGCCGCTGAACACCATCGATGTTACTTCTGTCGGCAAGAATGGGTACGATATGTTGTTGATGTCTATTTGATACGAACCACCGGTCGGCGTGAAAACGAACTCGTCCTGCGCATTACTCCCGACGATCGTCACTTGGTCGCCATCGAGCTCGACGAGATTGGCCAGCCGCCAATCGACACTTGTATTGGTGCCCGCGATCCGGAAGTAGTACGTTTGGCCGGCGCTGACGTTGAAGTCGATTCGTTTTCCTTCGGCCGTGACGACACCGGTGGCGATCGGCGTCTCGTTCTGGTCGTAGAGGGTCAGGTTCACGCTCTCGGGCGCGCCCTCGAACAGGGCCTCGATGGTCAGGTAACCGTCGTTGCTCGCTTGGCAACGGTGGTAAATTCCGTCTCCTTGAGTGCTATCCGCCTCGAACGCTTCCATATAATCCACACTGCCCAGGTCGACTGCCTCGTTGACCGTAATCTGGAATTCCGTTTCCGGGTCACCCAAGAGGTTGGTTTCGAAATAGATCCAACGGTACAAAGTACTACTCATGAAGTTTATTTTGCTCATTTTGGAGTCATGATTGGCCTGGCCAAAGTGAGTGTGATCGTCGTTGAAAACGGCGTCCCAGAACTCC
>JASFHG010000139.1:0-8287 GCA_050123355.1 Planctomycetia bacterium | reverse complement strand
GCCATGCCTCCCAGTTACCATTAAACCGTACTTCACCAAGCAAATCATAATACTGCTGCCGATGCTCCTTCAGATAAAGACTCAAATAAAGCATCGGTTCCTTCAAAATTCCTTCCCAACAAAGCAAAAGCGTGATCAACAAACGCCCCAAACGCCCATTTCCATCGAGAAACGGGTGAATGGTTTCAAATTGCACATGCATCAATGCAACCTTTATGAGTGGCGAGGTACGCTCCGGCTTATCGTGCAAAAACTTCTCCAACTCGCCCATGCACTCAAGAACATATTCAGGCGGTGGTGACACGAAAATCGCATTGCCAGGGCGTGTGCCACCGATCCAGTTCTGGCTCTTACGAAACTCACCGGGGCAACGTTCACTTCCACGTCCCATCAAAAGTAGCTTTTCATGAATCTCACGGATTAAGCGAAGTGATGGCGGAAAACCTTCACGAAGCCGTTTCATTCCGTGCTCAAGTGCAATGACATAATTGCTTACCTCCTGCACATCATCAAGCGGCACTCCTGGCAACTGTTCCGACTCGAAGAGCAAAAGGTCAGAAAGCGAGGACTGGGTTCCTTCGATCTGAGACGAAAGAACTGCCTCCTTTCGGATATACATATAGAGAAACAAAGAAGTATCAGGTAATAGCACCGAAACGCTATCTAGTCGCCCCAGGGCGACTAGAGCCTCGTCAAACTTCTCACGAAGGCCTCCTCCCCAATCTATTGGGGGGCGAGGTGGGAGTGCAAGTGGCACAAAAGCGCGTACCTTCTCTCCCTTGGTTGATGTTTCTCGATGGAATCCTTGCTGTGTACGCCTCATTGCATTATTCCATGATATCCCCATATATTGAAATAACAATCTCCCTTATTCCAAGATACACCACAATCGCAAAATAACAAGCGGGCCATAGAGAAAAATCAAGACAAAACTGTACCGTTTATAACAAATGAAATAAATTTAACGGCTTGGAACCAATCGTAACCTTATTCCATATCTTGAAATTGCGAACCCTGCTATTTCAAGATATATACTTATCCTGAAATAGCTAAACCAAGAGGGGGGTATTATGTCGTCGGACTGGAAAGAGTAGGACAAACTTACCCTAACACTTCCTGCTGTTTTAGAAAGCTACTCTAGAGAGCGTCAGGGCAAGCCCTGACCTACTTACCTTCTTCCTCTTCAAAAAGTGCTTCGACGAACGGGTCGGGCTCGAAAAGGACCAAGTCGTCGGCTCCTTCGCCCACACCGACATATTTCACCGGCAAGCCGACTTGGCGACGGATCGCGACGGCCGCTCCACCTTTGGCCGTACCGTCAAGCTTGGCAAGAATCAGGCCGGTACACTGCACGGCATCGGTAAAATGCTTCGCCTGAGAGATACCGTTTTGGCCGGTCGTCGCGTCGAGGACCAAAATGACTTCATGGGGAGCCTCGGGAATCTGTTTTCCAAGAACGCGATGGATTTTGGAAAGTTCTTGCATCAGGTTCTGCTGCGTTTGGAGGCGACCTGCCGTGTCGACGATACAGACGTCGGCATTTAACTCGATCGCACGAGCAACCGCCTTGTGGGCGACGCTGGCAGGGTCAGCGTTTTGTTCGCCGGTCACGATCTCGGCACCGATCCGCCCGGCCCAGATCGTGAGCTGCTCGACCGCCGCGGCACGAAACGTGTCGGCCGCTCCGAGAACCACTTTCTTGCCCGAGTCGGAAAACATCTTCGCCAACTTCGCGATCGACGTCGTCTTACCGCAACCGTTCACCCCGGCGACCATGATCACCGTCGGACCGGACTCGGCGAACCGGATCGGTTCGGCCGGCTGTGCCATGAGCTCTTTCAATTTCGCCTTGATCGTTCCGAGCACGTCCTCCATCATGACCACCCGGCCACGATAGTTGGTCCGAATCTCCTCGACCGTCTCGTCGGTCGTCGGGACGCCCATATCGGTGTGGATCATGGATGCAAAAATCTGCTCGAGAAATTCATCGTCGACCAGCCGACCCTCCTTTTTGAACAGGTCGCGAACGTCCGTCTTCAGAAGCTGGGTCGTTTTACTCAGACCCTTTTTGAATTTATCAAATATACCCATGGTTTTGTGCTGCTAAGGAAGTTCATCAAAACGCCTCGCACGCGAGGCGGCTAACCCAAAAATTAGTCTGATTCTGTCCTCTGTCCTCTGTCCTCTGTCCTCTTTTTTCTTATCTCATCGAGAACGCCGTTAACGAACTTGGCCGAGTTGGCCGAGCCGAATTTCTTGGCCAGTTCAATCGCCTCGTCAATTGCGACCGGGGCAGGGGTCTCGCTGAAAATCAGTTCAAAAACACCCATCCGCAACGCGGTCCGATCGGTCGCCGCCATCCGCTGGAGCGTCCAGTTCTCGGCCGAGTCGGTAATCAACTGATCGATTTCCGCCCGATTCCGCCGCACCCCGGCAACCAATTCTCGTGCAAACTCGACGGCCGTTTCCTTCTTCAGACGCTCCACCACCATACGATCCGTATCCGCCGGATTCAAACGCGGATTGAAATCGTCCTGATAAAGAACTTGAAAAGCAACTTCTCTGGATTCAGTTCGGGTAGGCATGGGAAATTCGATCTGTAGGGTGCGTCAGGACGCACCGAAATTTTTCATAAAAAGATGCTTTCAATAGGTGCGTCTCGACGCACCCTACTGTTTACAGCAGCAATTACCGCCGAAGCCGGGGAGTCGGGCCATCAGGTCGGCCATCTCGAGTGCTGCTTCGGCCGCCTCGCTGCCCTTGTTCCCGATCTTGCTATCTTCGCGATCCTTGCCTCGGGTGCCCGCCTCGCCACCGGAGCGAGCGATCGCTTGGTCGAGTGTGTTGCAAGTCAGAACGCCAAAGATGATCGGCATGCTGTGCCGCAGACCGGCCTCCATCAGGGCGTCGCTGACCGCGCGATTGATATGCTGGTCGTGGGTCGTCTCGCCACGAATCACGCAGCCGAGGCAAATAATTGAAACATACTGGCCGGTCGAAGCAAGTCGGTCGGCCACGAGCGGGATCTCGAATGCGCCGGGAACCCAAACCACGTCGACCCGATCGTCACCGACGCCATGCTCGGCGAGCGTCTGCTTGGCCCCTTCGAGCAACCGGCCGGTAATCGTATCGTTAAACTTGGCGACGACGATCGCAAATCGTCCTTGGACCGCTTCTGATTTTCCTTCGATGGTAGACATGGTAGGGAAGATTGTAATGAGTTATTTTTGGTGGTTATTCTAGATCCGAACCTCTGCCCGGCAGAGGTTCGGCTTTGACTTTTGTGGAATAGTTTTACGATAAAACTACTTGATATTCAGCCCCATGAGGAACTCGGCGTTGCTCTTCGTCTTTTCCAAGAGACCTGTCAAACGCTCCATGGCGTCCGGCGGGTTCATCTCGTTGAGCACGCGTCGCAACATGCAAATCCGACGGTATTCCTCCGGATCGATCAACATCTCTTCGCGGCGAGTACCACTGGCCGAAATGTCGATCGCGGGCCAAACACGACGGTCAACCAACTGGCGATCCAAAACGATCTCCAAGTTGCCCGTCCCCTTGAATTCCTCGAAGATGACCTCGTCCATCCGGCTGCCCGTATCGATCAGGGCCGTCGCGATGATCGTCAACGAACCACCCTCTTCGACCTTTCGAGCCGAACCGAAGAGCCGCTTCGGACGTTGCAAGGCGTTGGCATCAACACCACCGGAAAGCAACTTGCCCGACTGGGGACACTCGGAGTTCCACGCTCGGGCTAGACGCGTGATCGAGTCGAGGAAGATCAGCACGTCGCGACCATACTCGACCATCCGCTTTGCCTTTTCGAGCACCATGTCGGCAACTTGGATGTGGCGGGCCGGCGGCTCGTCGAACGTCGAGCTGACCACTTCGCAGTTTTTGCCGCGGATCTGCCGCTCCATGTCCGTCACTTCTTCCGGCCGCTCGTCAACCAGGAGCATGAAAACGTACAGATCGGGATAGTTCGCCAAGGCGGCCTTCGCCATCTGCTGCATCAAGATCGTCTTACCTGCCCGAGGTGGGCTGACAATCAAACCACGCTGGCCGAATCCGACCGGCACGATCATGTCGACCACACGCGTACTCAACTCGCCCGCATCGTGTTCCATCATGATCCGTGCATCTGGGTGAAGCGGGGTCAGCTCGTCGAACGGGATCTTTTTGGTCAGCAGATTGGGATCTTCAAAGTTGATCGCTTCGACGCGGAGCAGGGCGAAGTATCGCTCGTTCTCCTTCGGCGGGCGGATCTGGCCCGAGACGACCGTCCCGGTCCGCAATCCAAACCGTCGGATCTGGCTCGGCGAAACATAAATATCGTCGGGGCAGGAAAGGTAATGATAGTCAGGACTACGAAGGAATCCGAACCCATCGGGCAGAATCTCGAGCGTCCCCTCGCCGTACATCAAACCAGAGACTTTGATCCGCTCCTTGAGAATGCAAAAGATCAAGTCCTGTCGGGTCATGCCGTGGACGTTCTCGAGATTCTCCTTACGAGCCTCTTCGATCAGCTCGGCCATCGTGAGCTGTTGAAGTTGACCGATCTGAGAATCTTCCGGCTTCTCTTGTTTGAGCTCTTGGAATTGGCGGTCTTCGTCGGTCGGCTCCAAAACCCGGATCGGCTTGCCGCGACGCGAACGCTCACGCTCGACGATCAGCTCTTCGGCCACCGACAATGGTTCTTCGCTGTTATACTGACGAATCAGTTCCTGTGTAGTCTTAGGTTTATCCGAGCCGTTTCCTTCCTGGAAATCGTCCGGTTTTTCATCATGGGTAGTCATTCGTCTGTTCCTCTCTTTTGGTGGGTACAAGAAAAGGGTTGTGTCGGCAACGACATAGTGGGGAAAGATTGGGGAAAATTATAAGGCGACAAAGCGATTTACTTTACAAGGATTGCCCATATATTTGAAGACCTATCGCAAACTTTAAATAAGGTCCGTTGCTTAAAAGGCTTTCCGTGGGAACCAAGCAGGGTAACAGGTGGGAAGTTTATCCGTCCGACATCCAGATGGCCCAGAGTCGGTCGACCTGCTGTTCGACGGCATCGATACAAGTGGAGTTATCGATAACAAAATCGGCTTGGCTACGCTTTTTCTCCAATGATTTTTGTGCGCCCTCACGGGCGGTAAAATCCTCCTCTTTCCAACCGCGACTTTCGAGTGCCCTTTGACGTCGAACGTCTCGCGGTACGTCAATGTATACCAATGTGTTACATTCTTTATCCCAGCCCGCTTCGAGCATGACCGGTGCGTCAAGCACGGCAATTGGTGCGCCCTCGCTCGCCGCACGCTCCAGCTCGGCCCGAATTCCCTCTCCGATCGCAGGATGGGTTATTTGTTCCAAAACTTTTCGCTCTTGTTCCGATTTCGGAGAAGGACCAAAAACGATCGTTGCCAAGGCAGAACGATCTACTTCTCCGTCGGTGTCGAATACCGTGTCGGACCAGCGATCTCGGATCTGTGCTTTCACCTCGGGTATCTTGAGCACTTGATGCCCGATGCGATCGGCGTCAATGATCCATGCACCGCGACGTGCAAGCAGACCTGAAACCAGGCTCTTGCCCGAGGCAATGCCACCAAGGAGGCCGACTACATACATATTATCCCCAGTAGGATAAATCCGAAAAAAATCGATATCGGTTGGAGGCAAGCATCAAAAGGAGAAGAAATAGGAATACCTTCGCAAGCTCGAGCCCTTGCATGAACCATGCGTTCGAACTTCCTACCTACTCTCCAACCACACCCCCTCAAACAATTCGTTCAAGGAAGCAAAGTCTTGGGTTAGGATAAGTATACCGCGATTGACAGAAAATGTTTGTCGATCGCATCCTTTTTGATTGGATTGCCTTTTTTCCGTTCCTGTTTTTTACGATCCGGCAAGCAAAGGGGTTTGGGTAAATCTTGTAAAACACCTGTTTTAATACCGTCCGAAAATCTTTTGGCCGTTCAATATGCTACTGGCCGCAAGAACCTTCTAGGCTGTTCGGATAGGCTCTTAGAATCAGCTTCTTGTCTAAAGTGACTCAAGATCACCCCAGCTTTGCCCTGCTTTCACGCTTACCACCAAAGGTACCCGAAGGGGGTATGCCTGCGACATCTTGTCAACCACAAGCTGGGCCAATTCATCCTGTTGCTCTGAGGAGACTTCAAAAACCAGCTCGTCATGGATCTGGAGCAGTAATTCCGCGGGAAACTGCCGATTTTCGAGCTCCTGTCGAACCGAATTCATCGCCAACTTGATCAGGTCGGCCGCCGAGCCCTGGATAACAGTATTGACCGCCATCCGCTCGGCCAGGTTCGTCTGTCGTGGTGGGTTTTCCCGGACGCCGGCGATATAACGCCGCCGCCCAAGAATAGTTTCAACATAACCTCTTTCCCGACAGGCGTCCAGTATCCTATGGAAAAAATTGTCAACTTTAGTAAACTGGGCAAAATAGGAAGAAATGAACGCCGAGGCGTCTTCCCGTGATATACCAAGCTCTTTGGAGAGCCCAAACGCACTTTGACCATAAATTATCCCAAAATTGACCGTTTTCGCGCCACGCCGCATCTCAGAGGTCACCTGATCGAGGGGGACTTCGTTTACCTGACTGGCAACGCGGGCATGAATATCCTCCCCCCGCTCAAAAGCGCCGCAAAGATGCTCGTCCTCCGAATAATGGGCCAGAACCCGAAGCTCGATCTGAGAATAATCAGCAGCGAGCAGAACATTTCCCTCCTTGGAGGGGACAAACGCGGAGCGGATCTCGCGGCCCTCCGCGTCCCGGACCGGGATGTTTTGCAGGTTCGGGTCGCTCGAGCTAAGCCGACCGGTCGCCGTGACCACTTGATTGAATGAGGTGTGAATCCGGCCAGTCGTCGGATGGATCATCTCGGGCAAGGCATCCACATAAGTACTCTTCAGCTTCGCATAGTGACGATACTCGACGATCTTTTTCGGCAAGGCGTGCATCGAGCTCAGTTCTACCAAGACATCGACGTCAGTACTCGCTCCGGTTTTGGTTTTTTTGACGACCGGCAACCCGAGTTCTTCAAACAGAACCACCTGGAGTTGTTTCGGCGACGCGATATTAAACGGATGTCCGGCCAACTGGTAAATTTCATCCTCCAACTCCTCGATCCGTTTTTGATACCGATCGCTAAGCAATTTGAGCCGGTCACGGTCCACGGCGATCCCGTTCCACTCGAGATCGGCCAACGTTTCGATCAACGGGAGCTCCACATCGCGGAACAAACTTTCCTGCTTCTCTCTTTCGAGCGACTTTTCGAGAATCGGTCGCAAGAGCCAAGGGATCAACGCATCTTCGGCCGCATATTCACAGATCTTGGTCGTGTCGACCGTCTCCATGCGAATCTCGCTCTTCTTCGCACCGAGGTCCGTTATCTTGATCGTCTCGTGGTTGAGGTAACGGGAAGCAAGTTCATCCAGATTATGGCGACGGTTGCCTGCCTGACACAAATAATCGGCGACCATCGTGTCGAAACCAATCCCTCGCAGCCGGACCCCTTCGCCACGGAGCACAAGCGAATCATACTTGAGATTCTGGCCGATCTTCTCGACCGCCGGATCTTCGAGCGTGGATCGCAACGCATCGAGGACCGTCGCTTTATCGAGCCGATCCTGTCCCTCGGGAGCTTCGACCGGAAGATAGTACGCCTCGTTGTCATTCCAGCAGAACGACATCCCCACCAACTTCGCCCAACGTGGCCAGAGGTGGGTCGTCTCGGTATCGAACGAAAATGACTTTTGTTTTTGAAGCTCCTTGAAAAACTCTTCAAACTTTTCGGGCGTATCGACCAGCTTAGCGATTTTCGAGATGTCGATCGTATTGTTAGCGGCGGGGCTTGTTCCCGCGCTAGCCATATCAACACTTGCCGTCCCGCCAGCGTTCTCTAACGCGGGGGCAAGCCCCGCCGCTAACAGTGGAGCCATCTCGTCCAATTTTTTTACCAACGATCGAAAACCATGCTCCACAAAGAGCGGGCGGGCCGCATAGAAGTTGACATGTTCCACGCGGGCCGCGTCCCAATCGAGCGCGACCGGGGTCTCGGTATTAAGCCGAACGAGCTGCCGGCTCAGCATCGCCATCTCGCGACCCTCCATCAAGTTTTGTTTTCGTTTCTTCCCGGAAACTTCTTCCGCATGGTCGAGCACCTCTTCGAGCGTCCCCCATTTTTCGAGCAGCTCGCGTGCGATCTTCGGCCCGATCAGTGGCACGCCCGGAACGTTGTCGACCGAGTCGCCGACCAAAGCCTGAAAGTCGATGACCTGA
>JASFHG010000138.1:0-8290 GCA_050123355.1 Planctomycetia bacterium | reverse complement strand
TGGTGCGAGGATGTATCTAGCCCGCGACGACCGAAGCGTATGAAAGATTTCTGTCCGGCTTGAAAAAACTACTCGGCCGTGGCCGGTGGGGTGTAGACGCGTTGGGACAATTCACGATCGAGCATGAACAGGCCACCCTTGGCGTCGCCCATCCGTTGTATCGTGCTGAGGATCGCGTCGGCGGAAGCCTCTTCTTCGACTTGCTCGGTGACGAACCATTGCAGGAACGTGTTCGTGGCATGGTCACTTTCGGCCAGGGCCAGGTCGACCAGCTTGTTGATCAGGCTGGTGACGTGTTGCTCGTGCTTGAGGGTTGCTTCGAACGCGGCGGTGGGAGTGGCCCATTCGGTCTCCGGGCCATCGATCGCCGTGAGTGTGACGCGGCCGCCCCGCTCGATGACGAAATCGAAAATTTTCATCGCGTGAAACATCTCTTCTTGGGCCTGAACGCGGAACCAGTTCCCGAAACCGGGCAGGTTTTGTTCCTCGGCCCAGGCGGCCATCGAGAGATAAAGGTACGACGAGTAATACTCGGCATTGATTTGGGCGTTTAACGCCTCGGTCATCTTTTCGCTAAGCATGGGATTTTTCCTTGCGTAAGTGTTTTGGTTTATTGGTTTGATCTTATTGATCCCGATGTATTTAATGATTGTTGTGCGATCGCAAACGCGGCTGTTCCAGCCGGGTTTGCTGGATTTCCGGCCGCAGAGCGGTTCATTAGCAATGCAGACCTCAATAAATACGGTTTGAATATGAGGTTTTCTTACCGTATTCTATGCACGAAGTCCAGTAGGGAGGATCCTTGAAACTGCCGTTTCACGATAATGTCTGTTAAAAAAGCGTAAAGTGTAGGGTGCGTTGATTTTAGCGTGGGAATATTTTTCAAAATCCCCTCGATTTTTTGGTGGTCATTTACGCAGAATGCGTGAGCTGGAGAGATCGGTAGATTTATTCCCACGCGACCGTGACTGATGTTCCGGTACGTACCCCGAGCCGTTCGGCGGCCGATTCGCCGACGATCGCCAATTCGAGGAAGCCGTTCGAGCCGACCAGGGCGATCAGGGTACCGCGTGGTTGGTCGCCATAGGCATGAAAGATGCCCCAGGTTTCGTAGATTTCGCAGATAATACAAGCTCGATGGTCCGTCGGGCGGTTTCCGAGCATGTCGGACGTGATGTTGGTTACCAAGTTGCCGAACGAATCGATCTCGCGTACGATCCCATGGACCCGATTTTCTTGATCGACCGCCTTGGGCCACTCGAGTTCGTGCAGCGTTTCGGTCGTTGGCCCGAGTTCGTCGAGACTTACGCCAAGGCTCAGGTGGGCGGCGACCGGGGCCATGATATCGCGGCCATGAAACGTGGCCGAGACCGGCTTTTTCCAGTACGCGTCGTTTCGGAGTCGGACGATCCGGGTAGGAGAAGTTTCGGACGTGATGAGGCTCAGAAGACCATTGTCCGGAGCGATGAACGTCCAGCGATCGATCCGTGCCGCCACGATCTCGCGATCGGTTCCGACGCCCGGGTCGATGACCGCGATATGGATCGTATCGTCGGGGAATTGGCGAGCAATATCATATAGGATGACCGCCCCTTCGCGGATGTTTTGGGCATGGACCGAATGCGTGAGGTCGACGATGGTCGCCTCGGGGTTGATCGAAAGAATCGCCCCCTTCATCGCCGCCGCATAAGGGCTATCCGCTCCAAAATCGGTCGTTAGGGTGATAATGCTCATGGTATTTTATTAGAGGACAGAGAACAGAAGGAGCTGCCGCTCCGATAGGAAAATACCATGGTGCGGAAGCACCTACTGTCCTCTATATATATTCTACCTTATTTCATCTGCTCGATCAATTTCAAGCACAGATCGCGGACTTGGGCCGGGTTGACGTTGGGGTTTTTCTGCTTGGCCTGACCGATCAGGGCTCCGGCCGCCTTCATTTTCCCCTCTTTGACCTCTTCGACAATCTTCGGGTTGGCCGCCAGCAATTCCCGGCAAAGGGTCTCCAAGGCCGAATCGTCGACTGCTTCAATCCCCAGCTTTTTCATGGCGGTTTCGATGGTCGAGGTCGATTCAATCATCTCGGCCAGAACTTCTCGCCCCCGGCTGGTGGTCAGTTTCCCGGCGGCGACCTCTTGTAGCAATTGGGCCAGTTGTTCGGCCGGGACCGAGAAGTCGCCGATCGGGATCTCGCGATCGTTGAGCGTGCGGAGGACATCCTGCTGGATCCAATTGGCGGCCGCCTTGCCGTCCTTGCATGTATCGGCGACCGCGATGAAGTAGTCGACCAGCTCGCGACCCTGGTTGACCAGCACGTCGGCGTCGTAAGGAGTAATTTCGTAGTCGGCCTCCAACCGCGTACGGAGTGCGGCGGGCAACTCGCCGAGGCCGGCTCGAATCGCTTCGACTTCTTCTTCGGTCGTCGTGACAGGCACCAAGTCCGGGTCGGGGAAGTAGCGGTAGTCGCTCGATTCTTCTTTCGAGCGTTGGCCTCGCGTGATTTGATCTGCTTCGTCCCAGCCGCGAGTCTGTTTGGGGACGTCGCCGAGTCGCCGGCCGGTCTTTTTCCAAACTTCCCACTGACGCTCCGCTTCGTAGGTGAGTGCCCGTTCGACCGCGCGGAAGCTGTTCATGTTTTTCACCTCGACGATCGGCGTGGCGATTTTTCCCTTGTCGACTTTCAAGGTGCCTTTTTGCATGTCGGAGGTTGACGTCGAGATAGTGTCTGCCGCGTCGGCCTCGTCAACGTGGACGTGGAGGTTGATGTTGGCGTCCACCCGCAGGCTGCCCTCTTGCATGTTGCAGTCGGAGACGCCCAGATACGTGAGCAGAAGCTTTAACTCGGTGAGATAGGCCTTCGCCTCGGCCGGCGAGCGGAGGTCGGGCTGGCTGACGATCTCCAACAGCGGCGTGCCGGTCCGGTTCAGATCGATCCGACTGTCCGCCTTGCCTTCCACCTCGTCGTGCATGCTCTTACCGGCGTCCTCCTCGAGGTGGGCTCGGATGATGCCGATCCGCTTCGTCTCGAACCGGCCCTTCGGGTCGCTGATTTCGAGATGGCCGTCTTCACTCATCGGGAGGTCGAACTGGCTGATTTGGTACGCTTTGGGCAGGTCGGGGTAGTAGTATTGCTTCCGGTCCCACTTCGTGAAGCGGGGGATCGTGCAATTCAACGCGACGGCCGTCTTCAGACCCAGCTCGAACGCACGACGGTTCATGACCGGCAGCACGCCCGGCATCCCGATGCAGACCGGACAGGTTTGCGTGTTGGGCTCGGCACCGAATCGGGTCGAGCAGCCACAAAAGAGCTTGCTTTCAGTTGCCAGTTGAACGTGGACTTCCAGGCCGATGATGATGTCGTACATTTTGAAGTTTGAAGTGTGAAGTTTGAAGTGTGAAAGATAAAAGCTTGAAGCGTTTGGTTTAAAGGGTGAAGTCGGAAAATTTCACACTTCAAACTTCACACTTCAAACTTGCCCAATCGGTTGCGGCTTGGAACATGGCGGCGGCACGCAGCAGACGCTCTTCTTCGAACGGCGGTGCTTGCAGGTGCAGCCCGATCGGCAGGTCCACGCTGCTCATCCCGGCCGGAATACTCAGCCCCGCGATGCCCGCAAGGTTCGTGCCCGCGGTGAACAGGTCGAAGAGGTACATCGACAGCGGGTCGTTCGTCTTCTCGCCCAGCATGTAGGCAGGGGTCGGCGTGACGGGGCCGACGATCAGGTCGACGTCCTTAAACGCTTGGTCATAGTCCTGCCGGATCAAGCGACGGACCTTCAGGGCCTTCAAGTAATAGGCGTCGTAGTAGCCGGCACTGAGGGCATACGTGCCGAGCATGATACGGCGCTTGACCTCCGAGCCGAACGACTCGCTGCGACTCTTGCGATACATCCGGACCAGCGGCGTGTCGAGCCGGTTGAGATCCTCGTCGTCCCCCGATTTGTCGAAGGACTCCCGCTCTTCGGATAACTCGTCGGCCAGCTCTTGCATGTCGGTCCGGTATCCGTAATGGACGCCGTCATATCGGGCCAGGTTGCTCGACGCCTCGCTCGGAGCGATGATGTAGTAGGTCGCGATCGCGTACTTGCTGTGCGGGAGCGAGATCTCTTGAATCGTCGCGCCGAGCGATTCATAGACGCGGATTGCTTCACGGACCGCCGCCTCCACCTCCGGGTCGAGCCCCTCGCCGAAGTATTCTTTCGGCACTCCCAGCCGCAGCCCGTCGAGCGGTTGGTCGATCGTCTTGGTATACTCCGGCACGGGCAGGTCGACGGAGGTCGAGTCGGCCGGATCGTGACCGGCGATCACCTCGAGCAGCAGGGCGATGTCGTGGGCCGTCTGGCCCATCGGGCCGATTTGGTCGAGGCTGCTGGCGAATGCGACCAGCCCATAGCGGCTCACGCGGCCGTAGGTCGGTTTCATGCCGGTGATGCCGCAGAGTCCGGCGGGGGCACGGATCGAACCGCCCGTATCGGAGCCGAGTGCCATCGAGGCCATCCGCGCGGCGACCGCGGCGGCCGACCCGCCACTCGACCCGCCCGGTACACGGTCGGTATCCCACGGGTTGCAGACCGGGCCGTAGGCACTGTTTTCGTTGGAGCCTCCCATCGCGAACTCGTCCATGTTGACCCGACCGATCAGAATCGCGTCGGCCTCCTTGAGTTTTCGGATGACGGTGGCGTCGTAGGGGGGTCGAAAGTTGTCGAGCATCCTCGAGCCGCACGTGGTCGGCTTTCCCTCGGCCGCTAACAAATCCTTGATCGCGATCGGCAGCCCGGCGAGTCGTCCGACCGGTTTGCCGGCCGCCCGATCGGCGTCGACCTGACGTGCCTTGGTAAGCGCTCCTTCAGCGTCGACGTGAAGGAAAGCGTGGATCGTCGGGTCGAGCTTTTCGATTCGGTCGAGGTAGGCTTGCGTCAACTCGGCCGCCGTAATTTCGCTCGATTCGAGCTTGGCAAGTTGTTCGGTCGCAGTCAGTTCAAACAGAGGCATGATGGTTTGTTTCGTGTTAATAAAGAGTTTAGCCGTCGGACATCGTCCGACGTGTTTTTTATAGCCTTAGACGTTGCAATACGCGCCGAACGATGTTCGGCGGTTAAACATATTCACAAAAAAACACACTAGAGATGCCGAGCATCAGCAGACCGCGTGAGAGAAGCAGTAGATCAATTGTCGCCCAGGACGGCGGGTACGCGGTAGCACTCGCCGTCGGCGTCGGGTGCGTTGGCCAGCGCTCGGTCGCGTGGCAGGCTCGGCCGGACCACGTCGTCGCGGAAGACATCGTGCAGGTCGAGCGCATGGGCCATCGGTTCGACTCCGTCCGTGTCGAGCTCGTCAAGCAGTTCTATATAGCCGAGGATGTCGCCCATCTGGGAAGTCATCGTTTCGAGCTCGGCATCCGACAAACGGAGCCGGGCGAGCAGAGCGACTTTTTCGACTTCTTCGCGCGAAATGGCCATATCTGGTTAATCCTTTTGGTGTTCTTGCCGCGAGGATTAATTGTTTTTGATGGCTTCGGCCGGCAGACGGAACGGGGCGTGGCGGACCTTCTTCGTGACCGCGCCGCTGCGGAGGCACTGGGTGCAAACCTTCATCGTCTTGTGCGTGCCGTTTTCGGTCGTCACGTGGACTTTCTGCAGGTTCGGCTTGAACTGACGACGCGAGATGCCCGTCACCTTGGTACCGACACCACCGAGATACTTTGCACGACCGCGGGTTGAGACCGTGTTGCCCATCTTAGGACCTTTTCCACATACTTCACAAACTTGTGCCATGATACTTTGGCTCCCAACAATTAAAATGCGTGCCGGCCTGCCGGGATTTTTCCCGGTGAGGCGGCCTAAGTATAGTTCGTATTTCCGTGGCCATTTTCGGATGGCCGTCACATGCTATTGAGGTCTGCATTGCTAATGAACCGTTCTGCGGTCAAAAATCCAGCAAACCCGGCTGGAACAGCCGCGTTTGCGATTACACAACGATCATTAAATACATCGGGATCAATAAATGCAGAGAAACTCTTAATATAACCCCTCCATCGACTATTGCAAGGGTGAACGTGAGCGATGGAGCGAAAAATTATTGCCCCCAAGAGAGG
Organism: Planctomycetia bacterium; assembly: GCA_050123355.1. Lineage (GTDB taxonomy): Bacteria > Planctomycetota > Planctomycetia > Pirellulales > Thermoguttaceae > JASFHG01. The sequence goes on along the minus strand of JASFHG010000138.1, from coordinate 2,196 downwards.
GGGGAGGAAAAGGGGACAGGGGAAGAAAAGGGGACATTCTACTTTTTGCTTGCAAAAAGTTGAGTGTCCCCTTTTCTGCCTGCTTTTCGGGATGTAGGTCAGGGCTTGCCCTGACGGGGGGGAGGGGAAATGATCAAATAGCCCACTTTTTCAGTGAGGGATTCTTTTCACCGGATGGGTTCGGACGAACCACATCCGCGACCGTTTCAACCACCGCTCAAAAGGATAGAAGCCCGGTTTTTGCAACCAGAAAGGGCTTCAGGGTCGGTGGTACGGATGTCGGGGTGGGCTATAATACCGACATGGAAAACAAGCCGACGAAACGTACCGACCGATACGATGTTTCCGGGAACGTGGAGGCCCAGTATGTTGACGAGGCTGAAACCGTGCTGGTCAACAAGAAGGGCATCACGGATCTTCCGACACTCCAGGTTGAGGAAGAGGAGGCTCTGGCTCAGGCATACGAGGCCTTGCTCAACGAAGTCCGAATCGATACACCGATCACCTGCGACCTTCTGTTGCATATCCATGATCGCGTCTTCGGTCGGCTTTACGATTGGGCCGGTCGGTGGCGAACGGTCTGGATCAAAAAGCCGGGCGTCACTTGGCCCGCCCCCGACTTTCTGGCGTCCAATATGGAAACGTTCGAGAAAGAAGTCCTCACCAAGTATCCCGCCGAGCAACTCCGGGAAGAAGAGACCTTCTGTCGTGCGATCGGCGAAATTCAGGGCGAATTCCTGGTGATCCACCCCTTCCGGGAAGGCAATGCCCGAACGATCAAACTGGCCACCAACCTCTTGGCAGCGCAGACCGGCAGACCCTTGCTGAAATACGACAGTAGTGAAGCTGGGAAAGAGCAATATATAGAAGCGGCGAAAAAGGCCTTCAAGCGGGATTATGACCCTATGGCCAAGATCATTCAGCAGGCGTTAGCGCAGGCGCGGAAATAGCCTCAAGCTGCCGCAGAATTCGTTGTCGAGTCTCTTCCTGCAACGGTGGCAGCCCCTCGATCACGCTATCACGTTCAATGACATCCAAAATCTGCTCATGCCGCTGCTCATCATCCCGCAGCCAGGCACAGGCCTCTTTCAGTGTCAGTCCTTTCCCAAGTGGTTTCATACCTTAATTATACCACACCCACAAACCAATTGGAAGAGAAATGACGGCCACAGCATCCCCCTTTACTTCCATTTTCCCTTATGTTTACGTATCGCAGCCGAAAGGATTTGGTCGACTGACTAAATTTCAGGCTGTTATAAAAACGGTCACAAGTTTACATCCAAAAATGGCAAATCAAAGTAGGTATGCCCAATTCTACTTTCCGTTATTCGCCGACGGTTCATGGCTTGGCTGGGAATCATCCTCGTTTTCGTTTTCTTGCGGCGAAACTTTTTGAGCGGCCTCATCGGGCGATTGTTTTGCCTTGGCCGTTTCTTTTTCCTTGGATGCCTGCTTTTCCTTCATGCGTTTTTCTGCCGCTGCGGCGAAGGCGGTAACCGTTTTCTTGTCCTCTTCACTCAGGCGATTGGCGATCTTGTCTCCGGTGTTCAATCCCCAGAGAAGGTGCGCATGTAGTACAGCTTGGTAATCAAAATATCTTCCGCAGTAGCCTGAACACCGCACTAACTTATCTGGATTATACGGATCTGTACTCATTTTTCCGTCGTAATATGGGGGGGGAGGCGGCTCGGGGCCAACCGCTTCGCCCACGGTGAAATCACCACCCAGCAATAGGTCTTTCATGGCGGAATTGATCTCACCTTCTTCTTTTCCGATACATTCCAACAATTCTTTCACAACCATCCGCTTGTCATTAATTTTCGGTACCCAAGAAAACATCCGCCCCATACCATCAGGAAAGTAGCCGGGAACCCAGAAAATAAGTCGCACCAATCTGTCTCGCTGGCCAAACGAAGCGAGCTTTTTTTCAATATCCGTCCCCTGCTGATAGACGAACGGATGCGCAATTGCTGCCGTATCGGTTTTGCCTTCATGCCTATAATACTCATACATGGGAATCACCAACATGTCGCCCACTTTGCGATCACGCTCTAGATCTGATTTTATTCGCATAGAGATGGTATTTATTGGATCGTCCTCAACAATCCAAACAGGAGGAACATCGGGATAGTAATTATCGGCCGGTGCTCGCTTACACCCGAAACAGCATAGGGTGAGGAGTAGGATGGCGAACCC
>JASFHG010000137.1:0-8299 GCA_050123355.1 Planctomycetia bacterium | reverse complement strand
CTATTTAGCCGAGCACCTTTTGATGCAACGTCGCGTTGCGATCAAGATTCTTCCGAAGAACCGCGTCGAAGATACATCTTACCTGGCCCGATTCCATCGCGAAGCCCAAGCGGCCGCCGCGCTCGACGATCGAAACATTGTTAAAGCTTACGACGTCGACAACGATGGCGATATCCACTACTTCGTGATGGAGTATGTACAAGGAAAGGACCTCCAAGTGTTGGTCCGGGACGGTGGTCCGCTCGATTACAATTTGGCAGCCGACTACATCCGTCAAGCGGCCCGAGGCCTGGCCCATGCCCACGAAATCGGCCTGATCCACCGTGACGTCAAGCCGGCGAACCTGCTGGTCGACAAGGAAGGGACCATTAAGGTTTTGGACCTTGGTTTGGCACGGTTTTCCGACGATGACGGCAAAGCGTCGCTGACGGTCACTTATGACGAAAACGTGCTCGGTACGGCCGACTATCTGGCTCCGGAACAGGCGATCGATTCGCACGGCGTGGACGCCCGCGCGGACATCTATAGCCTTGGTTGTGCGTTTTATTTCATTTTGACGGGCCACCCGCCATTTCCCGATGGGACACTTCCCCAACGGATCATGGCGCACCAGAAAGATGCTCCTCCGAGTATTCGCTTGGACCGAAAAGACTGCCCGATCGACTTGATTCGGATCTGTGCGAAGATGATGGCGAAGAAGCCGGCACAGCGTTTTCAAAATATGCAACAGGTGGCCGACCTCCTGTCGAAGTGGCTCTACCTGCGTGGCTACGATAAGGAGAACCCGGGCGACTCGTCGGTCGGTTCCTCGTCGTCGAAACGGCTCGCGGCCGCCGCGCGTCAAGCGCAAGAAGCGATGGGCCGACCGCCATCCGGTTCGGGCATCCGAAATAAAAACACGAAGACCGCACAAACGGCCGCCACGAAGACCCAAACCAAACCGGCCACACGTCCTTCTCAAACCGAGGAAGAGACCATGGCCAGTCGTCAGGGCTCGACCCTGAAAGGCCTGAAACGTCCGACGCCGACTCGCTCCAAGCCGCCGGCGGAGGCGGCCAACCTGGCCCCGCTTCGCGACCCGCTCCAGGCTTCCATGGAGGCGGAGCAGCTTCCCGAGTTCATGACCGAAACGCTCCCGCCGAGCGTCGAGCGTCTGCGTCCTCACACGACCATCTTCAAGAAAGAGCCGCAAGGGATCCCCGGCTGGGTCTGGGGTGTCGTCGGTGGTGTCGCAGCCCTCATTCTGATGATGATTCTTCTTATCATCCTCTTATAGTTTTTTGATTCGGTGCCGTCACACCGATCGAAGATTTCTTCTACCCATTTCCGCTGAAATAACGTTTCTCGCAGCTTTATGGTACCCACTTGGTCTGTGCCTATATTTCCAGTATATTAAAGCGATGTTTTCGTGAATATTATATGGGCTCCGGAAGGGGCATTTTTGTTTTGTGAGTAAAATTTTACGATGGATAAAATAGCATTAGAACCGCTTGATATTGGGTTGATCGTGTTGTATTTGCTTGGCGTGACGGCGATCGGGCTTTGGATGAGCCGCGGGATCAAGTCGAGCAAAGACTTTTTCCTGGCCGGTCGTTCGCTTCCTTGGTGGGCCGTCGGTATGTCGCTGGTCGTCTCCGACATCGGCGCCAAGGACATGATCGGTCTGGCTGCGGACGGCTATCAAAAAGGTATGGTCATGATGAATTACGATTTCATCGGCTGTATCTTTTCTTTGTTGATCGCGGCGTTTTTGTTCATGCCGTTTTTCTGGATGGCGGGCGTGTACACGATCCCCGAGTATTTGGGCCGCCGTTACAATATCCAAGTTCGAGTCATGTTTGCATTGGCTTGGACTTGCTTTATGGTGGGTACGCTTGGCACGATCTTTGTCAGCTCGGCCGTCATGTTCGAGATTTTGCTCGGCTGGAATTTCTGGTTCTCGGTGATTCTCACGGCGGTCTTGGTTGGTCTCTATACGACGATCGGCGGTCTCAAGGCGGTGGTGATAACCGATACGATTTCCTGCTTCATCTTGATTGTCGGTGCGGCTTTGATTTGCGGCCTGGGGCTTTACGAAGCGGGCGGAGTTGGTGGAATGCTGACCGAGATCGACAAAGTTTCCTGGGCCTCGGAACATACGCATCTTATTTTGCCGAAAGGCAGTCCGGACCATTCCTGGCCCGCAGTGATTCTGGGGCTCGGTTTTGTGCTGGGGCCTGCCTACTGGATCGGTAACCAGGCGATCGTCCAGCGTACGTTGGGAACCAAGAGCCAGAACGCGGCACGGGCTTCCTACTTGTGCTGTGCGGGCATCAAGATGATATTCCCGTTTCTGCTGGTCATCCCCGGTTTGATCGCCGTAGCCTTGTTCCGTGATCAACTTGGCGTACCGGGTGCAGAAGGGTGGAACGCTAACCGAGTGTTGCCGACGCTGGTTATCAATCTGCTTCCTACCGGAGTGTTGGGCATCGTCATGGGCGCTTTCCTCGCCGGGGTCCTTTCCAATTTGGACTCTTACATCAACTCGGCGAGTACTTTGATCGTCACGGATATTTACAAGCCTTTTGTCTCACGACATGCCGACCGACATTACCTGGCCGTGGGCCGGTGGCTGGTCGTCATTTTTCTGGTGTTTGGTGTCGTGATGAGTTACGTCGTCCATAAATATTTCGGTAGCGTGTTTGAGGCATTTCAGACATTCGCTTCGTTTTTCCAAGGACCGCTGTTGGTGCTTCTGCTTTTGGGGATGCTTACTCGGTTTGCTACTGCCTGGGGCGGTTTTTGCGGAATGCTGGTCGGAGTGGTCTCGGCCGTCACGATGAAGATGGGCTTTAACATCCATTACCTTTGGGTTGCATGGTGGTCGTTTGTGATTGCGTTCGTATGCACCGTTTTGGTGAGCAGCGTCACGCGACGCTACAGCGACGAGCGGCTGAAAGGCTTGGTTTGCTGGCTGCCGTCGGATAAAGAGATGATGGAAGACGATTCGATCGAACCGGAGGCGATATCATGAACCAGTTGATTTCGACGATGACGTTACTGTTTGCCGATATTTCACAGTTGGGTGGTGGACCGTTTTGGGGGAAGGTTTGTTTCCTCGGAGCGTATGTGCTCCTGTTGATATGGCTGATCTTCATGCCGGCCAAGCTGATCAATGAAGAGCCCGGGACGCCGATCTGGAAACGGGCTCGACTCTGGGCGATCCTGATCGCGGTGATCCAGATCGGGGTGTATGCCGTGTTGGGGTAAACGGTTTTCTTTTGTGTATTAAGCCGGAATTGAGGCGGTAGCCTCTATTCCGGGTAAGAGGGTTGCGTGGCTTTTGACCCGGAATAGGCCCGCCGAGGCGGCCCAATTCCGGCTTGGTGTGTAAAAATAGCATTTACGAAAAAAGCCTTCGCCGCGAAATGCAACGAAGGCTTTTTCGTTAAGGTTTTTATTTTATCGGAGAAGCGCTATTCGCCCGTATCTCCGCTTTCATCTTTCTTTTCGGGCCCCTCGGGGTTTTCCTCATCGACGGTAATGATCTCTTCGGCCGTGACTTCTTCATCGACCGTTTTGATCTTTTCCTCTTCGGAGGGAGTATCGGTGGTCGGGGTCGTGGCTTCAGGCGTTTTTTCCTTGTTGCCCGTTTCCGCGTCACCATTTGCATCGGTGTTTACAACCCCTGCCGGATCTTTCGGTTTTTCTTCCGCCTTGGGCGGATCCTTCATGCCGATCAGCAGCAAGGCCGCTCCGAGAACCGTGATAACCAGTGGCACCATAAAGATCTTCGTCCAATTGAACTTCCCGGTCTCTTTATTGGTGTTAAGGCTCATGGTGAAGCCGGCCAGTTGCGTCGCGAGGAACAGGGCGAGACCTGCCTGGACGAAGATGACCAGGGCCTGGGCCGAGCTTCGCATCGCTTCGTCGGCGACCTCATTGCAGTAGATCTGCCCGACGATGATAAAGAAAACGTATGCCAAGCCGTGAAAGGCTTGAATAGGTACAACAAAGATAGGCACACGGAGAAAACTATAGACCGCAAACAAGGCGGCCCAGCAGAGTACACCGAAGGTCAAGGTGTATTGGAACTGAAACTTATCGAGCAACAACGAAAGCAGGAACCAAGTGGCCAATGCTTGAACGACCTGAGCAATCGCCATGACGCCCGGCACGCTTTTGACCGACATGCCGATATCCTGGATCATTTGAGCCGAACCGAGGAAGTAGAACTGCTGTAAGCCGGCGACACCGAGCGTGACAATCATGAAGATCGCAAACGAGGGGTCTTTCATAAGCCCCAAAGCAGCAAGCATACCGCCCCCTTCTTTGGCTCCGCTCGGAGGCGTGTCGGGCTGGAAGCAGCAAATGACGACCATGATGATCGAGCACAAAGCCGCCAACTTGAGGCCATCGCTCTGGTCTCCTTCCACTTTGCGAGTGGCACGATAACCGGAGAGGATATAGCCAATTGTGGCCCAGGCGACCGGTGCCCAGATGAAGATCCTGCCTTGGTCGACATTGATTTCGCCAAGGTGAGCGAACATGATCGCGTTGACCAGCGGAATGGTGGCCGCATAGCAAAGCGAGTAGAAGAACATGGCAAAAAAGATGCCGATAAACGACTTTTGCTTCGCGGCGATGTAAAGCAACACGGCTCCCACCGCATGGCAGGCAACCAAAATCCACTTGGCATCAACCATGGTATCCGCCAAATGACCGGCAATCGGGGTGGCGATCATGCATCCGAGCGGAAGTGTCGCATAGACCCAGCCGGTCTTATTACCGCTCAATTTCAACGGACCGAGCAGTCGACCCGCGAGCACTGGCATCCATGCTCCCCAGACCGCATACTCGAAGAACATCATCAAGCTGACAATGATATACATGTGTGTATCCACAACTGACCTCCTAATCAAAAAGTTTTATGAATGTTTGTATAGGGCTCACCTTAAAGACGGGATACTGAAAAGCAGGCCCTTTGGAGTACCTTTTTGGTTTTTTCAGTGAAATGTTGTTGATAGCATTGGTGTGGTAGCACCTACCAAGCCCCCAACTTTAGGGCTATGACAGAAATGCATTGTAAGGAAACGATGAGAATATGAAAAGGGTATTCTGTAAAACGGTTTTGTGTTATCCGGCTGGCAAAACCGGGACTGAGGTGATTTGCCCCGCCCTAGCTTTGCCAGTCGAAAAAGTTTGCGTGAAAGGGCCAGCCCTTGTTAGTCGGAAAGTTGGTTCCAGAAACAAGCACTGGTCTTGATGCCCAGGTGGTAATCGTCGAGCGTGAACCGTTCGTTCGGGCTGTGGATCGCGTCGTCCGACTGACCCCACCCGAGGAGTAGGGCATCGGACTCCAGGACCTTCGACAACAGGGCGACGATCGGGATGGAGCCGCCTTCACGGACCATGACCGGCTCGATGCCGAACCCGTCCTTGATCGCGCCGATGGCCGCCGCCATATACGGGCTGTCCAGCGGGACCAGCATGCCGGAGGCACCGTGGCAGTCGACCACCGTACATCGGACGCCCGGCGGGCAGACCTCGGCGACTCGCTTTTGGATCTGTTCCTTGATCTTCTCCGGGTCCTGGTTCGGGACCAGGCGGCAACTGATCTTGGCCGAGGCCTTGGCGGGAACGATCGTCTTCGAGCCTTCTCCTTGATAGCCGCAGGTCAGGCCGTTAATGTCGAGCGTCGGCCGGGTCCAGCGGCGTTCCAGGGTCGTACGATCCTTCTCGCCGAAAAGCTCGTCGACGCCGAGCTGCTCGCGATATGCTTCTTCGTCAAACGGCAGCGAAGCCAACTGCTCCCGTTCCGCGTCGGTCAACTCGACCACATCGTCGTAAAAACCGGGGATCTGGATCCGACCCTCGTCATCGACCAGCGCCGAGATGATTTTACACAGGGCGTTGCCCGGGTTCATGACCGAGCCGCCGAACGAGCCGGAGTGCAAGTCCTTGTTGGGCCCTTCGAGGAAGAGCTCGACCGCCTGGATGCCACGCAGGCCGCAGGTGATCGCCGGCTTGCCCGGCCCGAGCTGGTTCGTGTCGCTCACCACGATGCAATCGCACGCGAGCCGCTTGGTTCCTTCCGGTGTTTGGGCATATTTTCCGAGCGACGGGCTGCCGATCTCTTCTTCCCCTTCGATGAGGAATTTGACGTTGACCGGCAAGCTCCCCTCGGCCGCGAGCATCGCCTCGACGCTTTTCACATGGGTCATAACCTGGCCCTTGTCGTCGCTGGAGCCGCGGGCATAGAGCTTACCGTCGCGGATGGTCGGCTCGAAGGGACCGGTTTCCCAAAGATCGACCGGATCGACCGGCTGCACGTCGTAGTGACCATAGATCAGCACGGTTGTCCGTCCTTCGACCGGCTCATTTTCGGCATAGACCAATGGGTTGCCGTCCGTCTCGATCAGTTCGGCCTTCAGCCCGATACGATTGAGCTCACCGGCGAGCCACTCAGCCGCCTTGTGACAGTCGCCCCGATAGGCCGAGTCGGCGCTGATGCTGGGGATCCGGAGCCATTGGAAGAGTTCTTCTTCATACCGATCGCGGTTCGCTTGCAGATATTCGAGCGTCTTTTGCATATCAGGGACTTTCTGGGAAAGGAGAATTTTTATATGCGTTTAGCGGTCGAACTTGTTCGACGCGTTTCGGTGTTGGTATGTTTTTCCAAAACACGTCGAACAAGTTCGACCGCTAAACAACGGGATGAAATTATATGCCCGGCACTTATTTTTTCAGTGCGGGGAACATCGGGCCGCCGTAAACCGCCGCGTCGCCGAGGATCTCTTCGATGCGGAGCAGTTGGTTGTACTTAGCCATCCGGTCGGTACGCGAGGCGGAACCGGTCTTGATCTGGCCGGTGCCCAGTGCGACGGCCAGGTCGGCGATCGTCGAATCTTCGGTCTCGCCGCTTCGGTGACTGATCACGCTGGTGTAACCGGCTCGTTCGCCCATCTTGACCGCTTCGATCGTCTCGGTCAGGGTGCCGATCTGATTCACCTTGATGAGGATGCTGTTGGCGATGTTCTCGTCGATACCGCGTTGGAGTCGCTTGGTGTTGGTGACGAAAAGATCGTCGCCGACGAGTTGGAGGCGGTCGCCCAGCTTTTCGGTCATGATCTTCCAGCCTTCCCAGTCATCTTCGTCGCAGCCGTCTTCGATCGAGACGATCGGGTACTTGTCGGCCCAGGATGCCAGCAGGTCGACCATCGCAGCCGAATCGATCTGCTTGCCGTCCATGGTGTAAAGCTTCTTTTCGCCGTCGTACAGTTCGCTCGAGGCGACGTCCATCGCGATGAAAAGCTCTTCGCCCATTTTGTAGCCGGCGTTTTCGGCCGCTTCCATGATCAGGTCGAGTGCTTCGGCGTTGCTCTTCAGGTCGGGAGCGAAACCGCCTTCGTCACCGACGTTGGTCGCCAGTTTCTTCGAGGAAAGGACCTTCTTCAGCGAGTGGAAGACCTCGCAACCGCAGCGGATCGCGTCGCTGAACGTGTCGACGCCGAGCGGCATGATCATGAACTCTTGCACGTCGACGGCGTTGTCGGCGTGTTGACCACCGTTGAGGATATTCATCATCGGGGCGGGTAAGATGCGTGCTCCGGCACCACCGAGATAGCGGAACAGGGGCAGGCCGGCGTGGATGGCCGCGGCGTGGGCCGTCGCGAGCGAGACGCCGAGGATCGCGTTGGCGCCGAGATTGCCTTTGTTTTCGGTCCCGTCCATCTCGATCATGCGTCGATCGAGCCCGATCTGGTCCAGGGCGTCAAGACCGCACAGTTCGTCGGCCAATTCTTCGTTCACGTTTTCGACCGCCTTCATGACGCTTTTGCCGAGATAGTAATCGGCTTCGCCGTCACGCAGTTCGACGGCTTCATGGACGCCGGTGCTCGCTCCGCTGGGGACGGCGGCTCGACCGCTCGATCCGTCGGCCAGGGCGACGTCGACTTCGACGGTGGGATTCCCGCGGCTGTCGAGGATTTGGCGGGCATGGATATCAACAATGGTGGAACTAATGAAACCGTTCATTTTTCACTCCTAATTTAGGGGGGTGTTCGATGTATTTTCGTATAAGTTGTTTTTTTACATGTATTTGGGGAAATGCTGTCCCGTCCGACGCATATTTCCTTTCGATCCTTTTCCAATGCCTTGGAAGTCGGTAGAATAATGTGTCTAACCTAGCTCTCCGACTGATTTTCCGCAAGCCCCTACCCCTTTTATTAAGTTTTATTGGGGGATTGGTGGCCCTAGGTATGGAAAATTTCGAGCCGATCGGCTTGGTAAAAAGACCGTGATAGCCCTGATACCGTTC
>JASFHG010000136.1:0-8323 GCA_050123355.1 Planctomycetia bacterium | reverse complement strand
AATTTTAGTCTTATAGAAAAAGAGATTGAGGCGACGCGGCATCTCGCTCAGCAAAAGGAGATGTTCATCCGTATAATCCGGACCTTGAAAAACAAGATACTGAAGCGAGGGTGCCTTAACAAGATGCGAAAACATTTCGCCACTGAGACGCTTGCCGAACAGTTCGATCGCTTGGAGATTCTTCGCATTTTCCACCGTCGCGAACCCTTCACTGGCCAGCCCATTGCTCCTGATATAAAGATGTCGCAGTTTCTCGTTTTTGAGAATCTTCTGCAGCACCTTGTCGTTGAGCGGCGAATAACCTTTCTTGTCGCGTGGTAAATTCAAGGCCAGTCGACCTATCGAGCAACGGGCAAGCGTTTCTAAATGCTTTTCCGTCACGTCGGCTCGATCGATGACCAGATTCTTGATCGCATACACGTCAGGCAAAGCCCGAAATGCCGCGTCGAGGTCCTTCGTCTTGCCGTCAATACGAATACTACATCCTTCCGCTTCCTCAAAGCGCAGATACTGGTATCTACCGCATATACGTGAATCCTGCCACGGAACGACATATGCCTCCGCTTTAACGAGCCGCTCCATCGCTTGAGCATGACGCTGGAAATGCTCGGACGGTACTTTGTTGAAGTAACTCGAAAGCTTAGGGCCTTTGTCATCGAGCTTCACCTGGTAAAGATAGTTTCTTTTGAAAAAACGCGTCGAATTGCAGCTACGACTCTTGTCAAATTCTTCAGACTTGAGAGCAATGATCCCATAATGCGCAGAAACAAAATGATGGGCACTAAATGGATCACGAACATGGTTCACGGGTTCACATTGGCCAAGCACTGGCAAGATTTTAGTTTTTAACGTTTTTTTGTCGATTTGAACAAATTTTTTGCCTGGGCAAATCACGAAAATGTACTGATCGTCTTGAGTAACAAATTGTGGTTTTATGCAGTTGAAGGAACCTTTTCCCTGAGGATCCGCAAATCGCTCAAAGGAAGCGGGCGTTTTGCCAATTTCTCCCAACGGCGGAGGAGTAATAATGCACAAATGCACAGGATATTTAGCATTACTTCTTGCCTTACCATACTGGACTCCGACCGCCCGATTACCGGAAAGGGAAAGAGGTGGATAATCAAATAAATACCATAACCCTACTCGTACTTCTCTTTCCGGGAAGCACTTAAGCACCTGTTTGTCGACGCGGACATCGGAAGGTTTTTTGATGTTCACCCAGAGCGTGGAATAAGTTTCATGAGCATTTGTGTTTGGAGTATCCATAGTTCTCGGAACAGCAAGCCATTGCTGCCCATCGTCATACTTGAATAACCTCATCCAAGGCTCTGGGCGAAACAAGACATCTGGCAGCATAAATGCTTTCAGGGTGGGCTCCACGGGAGTCTTGCTGGCCAAATGCAACGGCTCAAAAACAATCCGTTTAGAATCCTCGACCTTCACGCGACCAATAACCGTGGAATTCTTGGTCTTCATCACAACAAGAATTTTTCCAGGCGACTCGACGGTTGCATAAAAATAAGGTGTACGCCTCTCGTTATGACGTCTCTCCACAGAAGAAAACGAAAAGCCACGAGTATTATTAAGATTATCGATTCGCCGACCGTCTCGAGTCAGAACATGGATCCCGCTGTAACCCGAAACGACCCATAAATAGGTACCATCATCAAGCACATTTTTGATAAAATCGCCAGGATTGCCATCATTGCGATTTCGCCGATGCAGTTTGCCCCCCCTCATTTTCGTGTAGGTTATATCAAAAATCGTTTCGAGTTCACCCGGCTTCTTCATGAGCAAGAGTTTTTCTTGCGTTACGACAAGGTCGGTCGTGTCGTCCAACTTCATCAACGAAATCCATTCCGAGGAATCAACATTTGGAATAGGAGAGTACCAAGCACACACTCGTCCCTGGGCAAGATGCGTCTCCAAACGAACTGGCGTTCCTCGCACCTTAAGCGGCTTTTTCTCATCAAACATACTAAAACTAATATGCTTCACTTTTCCCATACTGCTTAATTGCCCAAACTTACTTTTCGCAGCATAGAGTACGGCCTTACTAAACACCTCATTTTCAGATCCAGGTTCCGAAACCCTGGCGTTCTCGGCAAGATCTTTGATTTTCTTTATGAAATACCAGTATTCGTAACACAGGTTTTGATCCTGGCGTTCCAAGCGTATCATCGCGAATTCATCTATTCTATCTACTCCATCCATCCACTCGAAGTTTATGAACTGTCGTGTTGCGGCTTTTTCAAGCTTTTTCGAAAACGCGTATAATTCTTCATACAGCCGGGCCGTTTCCTTGAAATACGCCAGCTCTTCCTTGGTTACTGTTTTAATCAGAAGTTTTTCGCCTGCGGGATCCCTCAGACGCCGTAACGTAAGATTGCCAAGCATACCGTAAAATTGAAGGGCCGGATCCTTATCGTGCGCAAGACGGGCAAACATCGCCTCGTAGGATTCGGTCAACTCCGGAACACATATCATCGGATTTTTTTTTACAATACTCTTACCCTGGTTCGCATGAAAGTCGTAATGACCTTTGAAAACAAAACGAAGCCCGTTCGTTCGATAACCACGTATACAAGCTTCTTCAAACGCCAAAAGCTCTTTGGCAAACGCCAGATATCGCTGAGGATCATCGGCATAACACTTGACCGCTTTCTCATGAAGGTGAGATATCAACATGAAAGAAGCACAGTTCCAGCAGGTCAACTGGCTTTCGCGACTGTCGGGAGGCCAGTATTTCAAACGATCGCCATATTTTTTCTTTTTCATGGCTTCGCATTCCGCATGTGACTTTTTCCTGGCGACATCCGAACGATAGCTCGAAGAGGCCGTGCAATATCCGATCGCCTTCGTTAGAGAAGGATCGTTTTTCATCGGCAGATCCTTCACATAGTCCCGCATCATCGTCAAAACGCTGCGAACATAATAATCCAGCACCTTTTTCGAGGAAAGGGCCAGAGGAGCCGGGTCGGGCCTGTCATCCCGTTGAGAAGGAAGGAGTTCACGCCTGACTTCCCAAAACCGATACCCGATCAATTCAAAAGTGCAATAAAGCTGCGACGCACGAGCCATGGAAATCTGTTTATTGCGAACCAAATATTCCATCTGGTCCAGCCACCGATGCATGAGACTGTTTCGCAACAAGGCCGCGTCGAGCCGAACTTTTTTCGATTCTTCGTTGTCATCACTCGAGAAGATCGGCCTCTTCAAGCTTATCAGCTTCAACTTTCTGCAACGATAGCGATATCCGCCCATCGCGTAGAGACGGGCGTTGACATGGTTCGGTTTCATTAACAAAATCGCCTCGGCAAGATTGCATGACAAAACCAACTCGCCAAGGTCGGCTTGCAACTGGACCTGCTCGAACAGCTCCTCGGCCGCGGCGTCGAGGCCTTTTGACGTGAGTTGGATCTCGGCGGACGAGTGCAGGGTCTTTTCCAGAAAGGCCAGGATCTGGTTGATCGAGTCGCCGGAGATGCGGATGTTTTGGAGCGTCTCTTGGGGCTCGGTAAAGGTCTTTTGACCGATCGTCTTCCCGTTTCGGGTCGCCACGAAGCTCAGCTTCAAGTTCGGCTTGGCATCGGCGACCTTCTCGATATCGTAGCTCCCCTTGAGGATCGTGATCGGGACCGACGTGTCGGGGATCGTACCGAGCTTCCGCTCGCGCTCGATCAAGAGGCATTCCTTGGTATCCAACACGGCGAAATTCGCCTTTTGTATCAAGAGCCGTTCGAGCAGCCGTCCCAAGCCCGAGTGGAGCGGTTCGAGCCGACCGTAGGCCGTCTCGGACTTCAAGGGCATCAGCCCGATAACCTGCTGGATCCCTTTGGCGTATTTTTTGCACGTCTTGGCGACCTGCCGGCGGATCAGCGTGATCGTCTTCTCTTGGTCGAACAAGAACTGCATGTCCACCAGCCGGACCCCATAGCGACAGTCGACTACGAGTAATTGAATCCGACGGCCCGGGGGTGCCTCCTCTTTCCGTGAACCACCACGCTTTTGCTTTCTCTCGACTTTTACCTCACGCAACACGACCAGCATATCGGCCCCGACCGACTTCCCCAATGCTTGTCGTCCCTTGAGCGCATCCGGATCACAAATCGCGGCCAGATCGAACTCCTTGCGTATTCGATCGATACTCGAACGATCGACCAGCGCGACGCCCGGCACCTCGTCCAGCTCGGCAATCACCGGCTCGGTAATACCTAGCCGATCCACCTCCGGCGAAGCGATCACCGCCAGCCGACAGTCCGACTCCTTGGCTGATGCTACCGTTGCTAAGGAAAGAAAAGAAAAGCCGATAAATACGAAAAGTGCAGCAGTTTTTTTTATGAACATCGATGTTTTTCCGAAATTTCTTGATCGATACAATCGTACCGAGGCAAATTCTAGGGTGACGGAACCAAATACAAAATGCAGGAAGAGCGGCTGCATCAACTTTAAAAAAAGTGATGCAACCGCTCGGTGGAGTTTTGCTTATAAGGAAGAGTTGGACCTTCTCATCCACTCTCAGAATAAATCAAAAACTATTCTTCTTTTTCTTTCTCTTCCTTTTTCTCTAATTTCTTTACGGCACGGCGAAGCATTGCCTCGGTGGCAAACAAACCGGCTTTTTCCAAGGCCGATTTGCTGGCAAGTGCTTCGGTCAGATCGACGCCGGCAGCGACGCCTTTGTCGATGGCCATGATGTTCCGGCCAGGCAACTTGATCAAACGCAATTCAACGCGGGCACGGCAACTGATGAGCCCTTGAACTCGACCGGCAAACTCGCTCACGCCGTCCCCTTCGAGAAGGTAATCGATCTTTTGATCCCCGTAAGTGCCCGACTCCAGTAAATTCTCTTTCCAATTCCTGGGAGGATCCTTGGGAACCACAAATTCGATACCCAACTCCGTAAGAAGATGGGTTGCCGCCATCTGGGCCGCCGGGTCCTTGATCTCGCGGTTGACGTGCTCCTCGGAAACCTGGACCAAAAAACGCTTGCCGCCAAACGGCTTTAGGAGTTTCTTCAGGGCCTTGATCTTGGCCTCTTGCTCATTGTCGGTCGAAGTCGGCTTCAGCGATCCGATCTTCTCGCTCAGGGATTCACCCAGCTTTTCAAGAACTTCTTCCATCCCTTTACTGACCGGTGCCTTGGCCGAGATGGTTGTTTGCTTGGTAGTCTCCACCTCGATCAGGCGGAGCACCATATAATGGGTCTTGCCGATCTTGCTCGCCCGCCCGACGAGGATGTACTGTGCATTGAGCATCTTCCCGAGCTTCACGGCCGAATTGGCATCGACCATGCCGGAAAGCGCCATCTTCTGCTCCTCTGCCGCCTTCTTCAGGTCGGCCCGATCAATGAGCGTCACCTCGGGCAACATCGAAAGCAGCACGTTCATCTGATCGGTCAACGCGTCGGGATCCACCTCGACGTTCGAGGTCGCCCCGATCGGGAAAACGGCCACGCGGAGCGGTTTGGCTTCCGGCTCTGCCTCTTCAGCGACAAGTCGACCGGTCGCGAAAAAGCACAAACCGACAATAAGGACCCAACGGACAATAAAAAATCGATACATGGCTTTTCTCCTATCTTTCATGACCGTCTTGCCGCGTCGGTTGCCTGAAGTTTGGACCACCAAGACCTGCTGACAACTCCAAAACGGTTTACCAACTCACTTAAAAACGTTTAGCTCTGGTTTTTGTAAAGCACTGCCACAGCAGGGCCTACCCCAAAACCTTGCCTTTCGTCTTTGTTTCCATTATACCTACTTAGACGTCTCACCCGAACCTTTCTTCAGAGCAATACGAAAAACAAAAGAACTCCCCCAAAAAGAGGGGGTCGCTGGGCATATACCTTATCAAAGAGCCTCTTTTTCGGTGAAGGAGGCCTTGCGAGGAACGTCTAATTTATTGACAAAACCCAAAAATCGCAAAACACACGCTACCGCAAGAGAAAACCAAAGGACCTTGATTCGATGTACTCGCAATTGGAAGCCGAGCTGGAAGCACAACAATCGTGTATGTATCGTGTGGCATTGCGTCTGGTCGGCTCGCCCGAGGAGGCACTCGACGTGGTCCAAACCGCTTCGCTCAAGGCGTGGCGGAACGCGAAACAGTTCGACCAGCGATCCACCGTGGCCACCTGGCTCCACCGGATCACCGTCAATGTGGCGATGGACCTGCTCCGCCGCCGGCAGCGAGCACCCCATCGTAGTTTAGAACAGATCGCCGAAAAACACATCTCCGACACCCAACACCAATCGATCGAAAATCGCGAGATCTTCCTCCTCGCGTTGGAATATATCGGAAAACTACCGGACGACTGCCGAGACGCCTTCGTCCTGACCCAACTCGACGGTTACAGCTATCAGGAAGCGGCCGAAATCCTTGCTATCCCTCAAGGGACCGTCGGGTCAAAAATCTACCGCGCCAAAAAAATCCTGGCCAATGCGATTAAAGAGCATTGTGAGTAACATCGCGATCAAAAAGTTAGCCATCGCACTCGTGCGATGATTAGCGAAAAAACGCTTCACAAGTGAAGCGGCTAACGCCAATAACAAGACATGAGCCGATCAGCAAAAGAAAAAAGCCATGAACGATAAATACGAACAAATCAGCATGCTCGTCGACGGCGAGCTTCCGACCGAAGCGGCCAACGAGCTCCTGCGCGAGATCATGGCCGACGAAACACTTCGGAAAGAGCTGGAAGAACAGCTCCGGTTGCGGGCCACCCTGGCACCGTGGCGAAAACAACAACCGAAAAACGCCTTGCTCCATGCAACCATTTCTCAAGCCGCGCCGACAACCTCTCATTTCGGACCAAGCCCACTGCGTCGGTATGCCGAAATCGTCGGCGCGGCCGTTTTGGCCGGGCTGCTGGTCTTTGCCGGATTTTGGGTCGCGAGAAACGGCCACCAACCCAACCAAGTCGCCTATAACCCGCCGCTGAAACAGTCCTGGATCATCACGCCCGAGAAGCAAAAGGAAGTGGCCGACATCTTCGCGTTCCACGAATCGGTCGCGGGCCCGCTGACCTGGCTGGCCGACGGCGAGTCGAAAATCGAGGTCAACGAGGCCTCCGAGACTTCCGCCAAACAGCAGGCGATCGCCGTCCTGATCCGTTTGAAAGGGGACCCGAACCAACCGACGCGAGAAACCAAAATGTTGGAGCATGAGTACATCGTCGTCTGTCGGGCGGGCAGCCCGGCGACGATCGACTTGCCCGACGGCGACACGTCGCTGAAGCTCCACCTCCTCGCCGAGCGAGATAAAAACAATCACGTCCAAATCCAATACGCGTTTGCTGCCATGTCGCCCGACCACACGCCGGGCACCCTCTCGGGCGAGCGAGTCTTAGGCTTGCAGTCTCGTTCGCTGGGGCAGTTGGTCATGAACCACGAGCTCTACAGCGTCGAGGCGGGCGCATGGCAACTTGGAAAGACAAAACCATGAAAACTTTATGGATACGTTTGGCCTTTTGTATCCTCTTCGTAACCACCTCCGCCGCCTTGCACGCCGAGGAGCCACAAAACCAGACCCAACCCCAAAAGGTCTTCTTCGCCCGCTCGGGCCAACGGGTCACGATCCCGGGTGCCGTGCAGTTGCGATACCTCAACGCCACGTTGCCCGTCGTATCACACCGTGGTGTACCGATGTTCACGATCCCCAAGCTCCGCGCCCCCTGTGTTCTCGGGGCCTACAACGACTCCGGCAAATTGGTCCGAGAGTTCGTCGCCTATCCCGAAAAAATCACCACTATCGGGCCCGAGCCGGAACAGACGTTCCTCGCCGAAATGGTCGATCCGCCCGATTGGTTCCTGCAATGGTCCGAAGCGACCCGACTCTTCGAGAAAAAGAAGACGCCCGACTCCCCCGACGCCGAGGAAGAAAAACCCCGGCTGCTGATCCTCGGTCCTGAGGCGACAGGCCACTCCACGGATGTCGTCCGCGGGTTGCTCAAGGAAAAGGGCCTGAAAACCGCTCTGGTCTTCAACCCTCGCTGGTCCGGCCCCGACTCGAAAAAGCCAAAACGTTTCGATCTCGCCAAAGCCAAAGGACCACTGTTGGAAAATTATCAAGCCCTGGGCGACCTGAGCCCGCTGGTCTTTTCTCAGATCCAAACACCCAGCCCGAAGATCATGAACCGGATCGCCTGGCTCCGACCGGTCAAGGACGAACTGCCGTACGTCGAAGAACTTTTGACGACGGAACGGAAATATCGGATCCTCGTCAGCTACATCCCCTGGGAGGAGCAGTTGGGCCGCAGTGACCAGATGGACCACCTGCTCCGCCACCTGCTGGTCAAGGCGGCTGAAGATTTCAATATCACCAAAAG
>JASFHG010000135.1:0-8365 GCA_050123355.1 Planctomycetia bacterium | reverse complement strand
CCGAATTCCACCTGCCGCACGCGAAAGTGATCGCCGTCGAAAGCGAGCGCGAGTTCGGACTCAGCGTCCTCGAACGACTCGACGCCGAACTGAAACATCGCGGCGACCGGTTCCGCGAGGTGGGCGTGCAGGACCTGGCCGGATGGCGACGCGAGCGACCCGACGAGAAGATGCCGCGCGTCATCCTCGTGATCGACGAGTTCCAGGAACTGTTCGTCGAGGACGACCGGATCGCCCAGACCGCGGCCCAACTGCTCGACCGGCTCGTCCGGCAAGGTCGTGCGTTCGGCATGCACGTCCTGCTCGGCTCGCAGACCCTCGCCGGTGCCTACTCGCTCCCGCGTGCCACGATCGGCCAGATGGCGGTCCGCATCGCGCTGCAGTGTAGCGAGTCGGACGCGCACCTGATCCTCAGCGAAGAAAACACGGCCGCCCGCCTGCTCACCCGGCCGGGCGAAGCGATCTATAACGACGCCAACGGGCTGTTCGAAGGAAACCACCCGTTCCAGGTCGTCTGGCTGCCGGACCACGAGCGGACCCACTATCTCAAACTGCTCGAGGATTGGACTCAATCCAAAGGCTATGAAGCCGAACCGCCGATCGTCTTCGAAGGAAACGCGTCGGCCGATCCGCAACGAAACCACCTGCTCGAAAGAACGATCGCCTCGCCCGCCGAAACCATCGCGGGCAAGGGGGGCAAGGCCTGGCTCGGGGCGGCCGTCGCGATCAAGGAACCAACCTCCGTCACCTTCCACCGCCAAGGCGGCAGCAACCTGCTGTTGGTCGGGCATAACGAAGAGTCGGCGCTCGGCATCCTCGGCATGTCACTGATCAGCCTGGCCGCGCAGACGCCGGTCATAAAAGACCAAGACGCCCCGGCAACGTTCTACATCCTCAACGGGATGCGGCCCGAGTCGCCGGAGATCGATTTCTGGCCGAAGTTCCATAAAACGCTGCCGCAAAAAGTGCAGCTCGGGGACGCCCGCCAAACAGCGACCGTCCTCACCACGCTCACCGAGGAGATGAAGCGTCGACAAGAACAGGGGATCGACGACGGGCCGCCGATCTATCTGGTGATCTACGACCTGGGCCGCTTCCGTGACCTCCGACGTGACGAGGACTCGTTCAGCTTCTCGTCAAGAGACGACGAACCGGCCAAGCCCTCCGCCCAACTGTCCGAGCTCCTCCGCGAAGGCCCCGGGCTGGGCATCCACACGCTCGTCTGGTGCGATACGTGCAACACGATGAACCGCTGGTTCGACCGGCAGACCATCCACGACTTCGAGATGCGGGTTGCCTTCCAGATGAGCGCGGGCGACTCGAGCATGCTGATCGACTCGGCCGAAGCAGGCCGCATCGGCCCCCACCGCGCAATCTACTACGACGAAGGCCTCGGCCAAATGGAAAAGTTCCGCCCCTACGGCCTCCCCCCCATCCCCTGGCTCGCCAAGATCCAAAAGCAACTGGCCGCCCAAGGCTAGCCTCCACCCGCGCAACAAAAAAGCCCCGTAAGGGGCTTTTTTTAATCCATAGAGAAAGTGGAGACGATCGGACTCGAACCGACGACCCCCGCCTTGCAAAAGCGGTGCTCTCCCAATTGAGCTACGTCCCCGAGGAATGTAAATTATCGGCTATTATCAACTTACAGCTTAATTAAAGCCGGTCGGGCTCACAGAAGCACCCCTCTGCGGAGTGGGTCTCATTCGAGCCTTGTTCTCAAAAATCTACCACCCGATCTGTCGATCGTCAAGGGGCGGCCCGAGAAGCCCTTTCTTTGCCGACCCCAAAAAAAATCCCCTTCAGGAACAAACTTTAGGAGTCCTGAAGGGGATGGATTCGCTATTTCACCGTGTATGAAATGGGGTATAAAGAAATATACACTAGCGACAACAACGAATCATCAGCAAGCTGCCAACACCTACCAGCAAAAGGAGGATGGTGGACGGTTCGGGCACGGTGTTTGCGCTGGTACCGTATTGCCAGTTGCCGGCGAGGATCGTCGCGTCGGAGGCGTTGACGACACCGTCGCCGTTGAAGTCACCCATCGCCCAAGTGGCCGAATGTGCCTGCCAGTTGCCGGCGAGGATTGTCGCGTCGGAGGCATCGACCACACCGTCTTGGTTCGCATCGCCGGGGACCCCGAGCGGCGCGACGGTGCCGGGCGAGTTGTAGAGCGTTTCCACTTGGTCTTCGTCAAGGGCCCAATTATAGATCTGGAGATCGTCGATCCAGCCCTTGAAGTCTCGGAGCAAGTCGGCCCGATTGCCGAGATATAAATCGCTCTGCAGGCCGGCAAAATCGTCGGGCGTCACCTGACGAATCAGTTCACCGTTGACATACCATTCTTGCTTGCAGGTTTCTTCGTTGTAGATGATGACATGCTGATTCCAAACAACAAACGCCCAGGAGCCGTCTTCGTAGCCTTCATCCCCGATATTGCCGAAATTGATTCCATCGATCCAGCCGCTCAGTTGACTGTCGCCACCGTTATCAAAGCGACGCGCGAACAGATTCGAGTTATTGGCCGAGTCGCTGAGGAAATAGCCGGTGGTGCCCGTCGCGGCTTTCGCCCAAAAGACGATCGAGAACGATCCGCCATCGAGCACCTCTTGGTCGATCGACACGGCGTCGTCAACACCATCGAAATAAACCGCTCCGCTGCCGGCAAAAGCTCCGTTTGCGGTTCCGGCGGACGCGTTACCGATCGCCGTACCGTCGAACGTCCCCGATTCCTCATCGAGGTTCCCGTCAAATCGCCAGCGATATAACGTTTTGACAAGACTCTCTTCCACGACCACGCTGTTTGGCATCAGACGCTGGAGATCGGGCAGGTCGTACTGGTTCAAGGCACCCGGCACCACGTGGCCGAGCAGGTCCGAGTTCAGCGGCTTGGAGACCACATCGTCGATCCAGCTCGTCACAAACGGATCTTCCAGCTCGACGTGCGCGATACGCGTATCGAGGGCCGCCGCATGCATGACGGCCGTCGACGCCTTGCCGACCCCGATCAGGTTGATTTGGCTATCGTCAACATAATTTTGGTCCAGCAATATGTCCACCGACAGCATGATGTCTTCGGTGCGCCGCCCGACGAGCGAGTCGCCGACATATTGGGCCAAGTAGGAGCTGTTGCACTCTTCATTGTTATATTGGACATTCCGTGACGAGGTATCGGCCGTCTCGCCATAACCGGAGATATCGACCGAAATCACGATCTGGCCACTGTTGACGAGCGATTCGACGTCGCCTCCGACACCGGCTTGCGTCGCCTTGCCGCTGCCGTCGATATAGACCGTCGCGGGCAAGTCGCTCGTCACGTTATCCGGGATGAAGAGCAAGGCGGAGAGAGGCACCTCGTCGCTGCCACGTTGGATCGACAGTTTTTCGATCGTGTAGCCGGTGCGGTCGATCGTCCCGACCGTCCCGACCGATGGAACACCGCGATCCGCGGGCACGTTGAGGTAGCTGTTGACCATCGCCCGACACTCGGCGTCGGTATGCGTGGCCCAGTAGCTTTCCCGTTCCGGCTGGAGTTCCGCGGCACGTTCCAGGGTAAAGTCAATCATGGTTTTTTCATCGACATAATCGTTCGTCACCTGACCGGTCGTCGTGCACCGGAGCGTCGCCACCGATTGGATCGGCTGACTGGCCGGCTCGGAAACCGCCGAGGAATCGCCGAAGAAATATTGCTTGAACCATTGGACCGACGCCTCGCGACGCGGCTCGCTCCAGCCGTGGGTATCGTTATACGTAAACAGGTCGACTGCGTTGGCATCTCCCATCAGACTATAAACATCCTGAGCTTCGGCATATGTCGTTTGCGTCCCGGCGATGGGGAAGAAGTCCTGCTGGGCCGCCAGAATCCGCGTCGGCTTGGGTGCCCGCATCGTGAGCAGGTCGGCATGTTCGATATACAAATTGGCCTGACCGGCAAAGTGCTGCTCGCAGTCTTGCGGTCCGATCGCCAGCACGGTATCTTTCATGGTCGAGATGAAGCAGGAGGGGGTCGCGACGTCGATCCGTTCGTCGTAGGCCATCATCCAAGCCGTCTGAGTACCGCCTCCCGAGTTCCCGGCCATGCCGACTTTGGTCGTATCGATCTCCGACCGGCTGAGTAGATAGTCGAGGCTCCGCACGCCGTCCCAGATTTCGTAGGTCGCCATGTTCATGCCGAGCGTTCGCGCCCCGACGCCCATCATGGTGTGTTCGGTCGTACCCTTGGGATCACTATAAATTTGTGCACGTTCTCCTTGTCCTCCCGGATCGAAGATCAGCGCGGCCATTCCGTTTTGGGCCATCAAGATGCAGGCCGATTGATAGGCTTCGCTGGCCTTCGAGTCCGCCGTGGCGTGACCGCAAGCGACCAGCACACCCGGCACGGGGTTTTCGGCCGAGGCCGACAGCGGCAAGTAGAGGTTGGCCGTGACGTGGTGGCCAGGCCGACTCTCGTAGATAATTTTTTCGATTTTATAATTCTGCCCCGTGACGTTGACCGTACCGGTCACTTGGGCATTGAGATCCGTTTTGGTTTCGGGGACATAACCGACGAGCGACCGGAAATCGCTTTGGAGCTGAGCCTGGCGGGCCTGCAAGGCCGCGAGCGACTGGAGCGAATCCTGAACGACCGTTTCACGCTCATCATAGAGCGTGTTCATATCGTTGATGAGGTCGTCCCAGAGATAATCCTCCGCGCCGGAAGGAAAAACATCGTAAACACCGGCTCGGGCAGTGGTGCTTATCGCCAAACACAACGCGAGTAACAGGAAAGCAAATTCATGAGGTCGTTTCATCGGCCTGTTCCTAGTCATAAAGTAAAAATCATAAGAAAGAGCTAGCCGCGGGGTAGATGTCGACAAAGACAACATCCCCCCACGGCTAACGGTAGCGTTTACTTAACGTCGTCGGATGATAAACCAACCGACAACGGCTCCGAGCAAGAGAATGATCGTGCTCGGTTCGGGTACTTCCACGCCGGGATTATTGTAGAGGAACGCAACTTCCTCGCCGGTCAAAGTACCGTCGTAAATTTGCAAATCGTCGATCCAGCCTTTGAAGTCGCGTCCCAAATCAGTACGGTTGCCGACGTAGAGATCGGAAAGGATTCCTACCAGAACCCCTTTCGCCTCAACTTCGGTACGAGCATATTCACTGACTTGGGCGAGTTCGCCATCCACATAGCAATAGACCTCGCCGGTCTCCTGACTGGAGACCACGACAACATGTTGCCAGGTATCTTCGGGATTGGGCCCGATGTTTTCGATGTTCGCTTCCGTGCCGACTCCACCGGTGATCATGGACGTATCATTGGTGTCGCGACGGATGAAGAGGTTCGAGTAGTTATCGCCATCGGCCAGCATATACCCGTTGGTCGTTCCGTCGGTCTTTGCCCAAAACGAGAACGAGACCGAACCGGTGGTCACGAGATCTCCATCGATCACGACGGCATCGTCATTACCGTCAAGATAGAGCGCGCCGCCGGCGACTCCGGCTCCCGCCTGAATCGTGGCATCGCCAATCGCCGTACCGGTCGCACCGGCGGTACCATAGGCTTCGCTCAGATCCGTATCGAAGGTCCAATGCAAAACGTTATCGGGACCGGGCATGATGTCCGGCAGGCCGGGGTCGGGAAAGGTCACGGCATCGTACGTGTCCAGCGTCGAGCCGGGATTGGCATAAAGATAGTTGACCATGCCGCCATCAACCGAACCACTGTAAATCTGGAACTCGTCGAGGTAACCCCAGTAGGTTCGGCTACCGGTAGTTCGATTTCCGATCACGAGTCCTTCGGGATTGGTCGTCGACGTGTTCAGACCTTCCCATGACATGCTGCCGGGATAGATGAACGTATCCAACTGGCCATCGATATACCAGTAGGTCGCGCCGTCGTCGGTCACGGTGATCGTATGGTTGATCCACGTATCCGTGGCCAGCACGCTGGGATTGTACTTCCCGAAGTTTCTCTCGGCGATCTTGCCGTTAGGAGCCGAACCATAACCGTCTTCGATATAACGGCGAACATACAGATTAGCAAGGGGATTCATCGCCGCATCGGAAAAATAATATCCGTCGGGATTGGCATCTGCCGAATCGGCGTATTCCCAAAACGAAACGGTCCATGCACCGGACGTCGGCAAAACAGTGATGTCTTCGAGCATGATTTTCGAAGTACTTCCGTTAAAGTATGCCGCGTTTCCGGAAACGCCGGTGCCGGTCGTCGTCACGTCCGTCCCCGCACCCGTCAGTGTACCGACCGAGTCGGTCAAATCGCCGTCAAAGCTCCAGAGGTGCGTCAACGTGGGCGTGTCGGCCAAGGCGAGACCGGTTGTCAAAAAGACCACGGCGATCAAAGCCGCGATTCTTACCAATAAAAGTTGCTTCATGATATGGTTCTCCGTGAAAGTGTCGCAAATGAAGTAAAAAAAGTAGTATCGAGGTGGACAGAAAATGGCACGTTTTCGGGAAAGTGCAAATTGCGTGCAAGTTGAAAAACTTATTTACTCTTCCACCAATAACCTTTCCATTTTCTGTCCCAAACAAAAACAAGGGACGACATCTATCGTCGTCGTATGATAAACCAGCCAACCAATGCGGAGATCAGCAGGAGGATCGTACTCGGTTCGGGGACCGCGGCGGCACCCGTGCCCGCTTGCCAGTTCCCGGCAAGGATCGTGGCATCGGAGGCGTCAACGTGACCATCGCCGTTGAAGTCACCCATCTCCCACGTAGCACCCGGCCCGGCCTGCCAGTTCCCTGCGAGGATCGTGGCGTCCGAAGCATCGACCTGATCGTCGTGGTTTGCGTCGCCGGGAAGATCCTCTTCAAGCAGGGTCTCGCCCGGATTGGCATAAAGAAAAGCGACTTCATCCAAGGTCAACGTCGCGTCGTAGATCTGGAGGTCATCGATCCAGCCTTTGAAATCGCGATTCAAGTCATAACGGTTCCCGATATAGAGATCCGAAAGGAGTCCGACGAGAACGCCTTTCTCGTCCTCCGCGGTACGAGCATAATCACTGACTTCCGCAAGCACTCCATCGACATAGCAGTAAACCTGACCGGTCTCTTGACTGGAGACCACCACGACATGTTGCCATGTATCTTCGGGATTGGGCCCGATGTTTTCGATGTTCGCTTCGGTGCCGATTCCACCCGTGATCATGGTCGTATCATTGGTGTCGCGACGGATAAAGAAGTTACTGTAGTTTTCACTATCGCCCAACATATAACCGTTGGTGGTTCCATCGGTTTTCGCCCAGAACGAGAACGAAACCGAGCCGGTGGGGACGATCGCTCCGAGGACGGAGACGGCATCGTCATCCCCATCCAGGTAGATGGCGCCGCCATCGATTCCGGTTCCCGCTTGAACCGCCACGTCACCGATCGCCGTTCCGAGCGCATCCGTGTTTCCGCTCGCTTCGGTCAAGTTGGCATCAAAAGTCCAATGCAGAACACTGGTGGGACCGGGCGTGACATCCGGCAGACCGGGATCCGGATACGTAACGGAATCATAAGTGTCAAGCGTCGCGCCGGGATTGGCATAGAGGTAATTGACCATGCCGCCATCAACGGCACCGCTGTAAATTTGGAACTCGTCGAGATAGCCGTAATACGTTCGATTGCCATCGATCCGGTTTCCGATGACGAGCCCTTCGTAGCCACTCGGATCTTCCGGATCTTGAGTGCTAAGCCCTGCCCACGGGTTGTTCTGCAAGAAAAACGTATCCAACTGGCCATCGATATACCAATAACAATCACCTTCATCGGTAAGCGTGATGGTATGGTTGATCCATGCGCCCGAAGCCAGTGAAGAGGGGTGGTATTTCCCGAAATAATTGCTGGCAATACTGCCGTTGGGTGTCGATATTTCCGAATTTTCAGGGTCGGCCGGATCGGCTTCCATGTAGCGACGAACATACAAATTTTGGAGTGGGTTGGTTCCCGCGTCCGAGAAGAAGTATCCGTCCGGTTCGGCGTCGGCGGTGTCGGCGTATTCCCAATATGTGATTGTCCAGGCGCCTGAGCTTGGGAGGACGCCGGTGCCTGAGAGCAGGAGCAGCGAGGAACTTCCGTCGAAATAGGCGGCGTTGCCTGAGATACCGGACTGGCTTACGTCGACGTAAGTCCAAAGAGGATTGGCATTCACGCTGCCCACGGCGTCGTTGTAGTTGCCATCGAAAGAATAACTGTGCGTCAACGTTGGCGTTTGAGCCGACGCAATGCCGACCGCCAAAAAGAGGGCGGCCGCGAAAAACATCTGCTGTACTATAAATCGTTTCATCTAAGAGTCTCCTACAAAAAATTAAAAAGAGTGAAACATGAATTGCCTATCTGCTCAGCGGTCAAGCATGAGCGACTGTGCTACCTTAAA
>JASFHG010000134.1:0-8379 GCA_050123355.1 Planctomycetia bacterium | reverse complement strand
TAACGACTCGGTGGAGAGTAACGGATCGATCATCGGGTCTGAGCCCCAAGGTCGTAATGTGGTATAGGTGAACGAAGACGGCACTAAAAATTGATGCAGTCCGGCCGAGAGTGTCATGGCCGTGCCACATAACGCACTGCCGTGAGCCAAATCCCATGTGATTACGTCGAGGAACTGTCGCAAGTTTGTTTGAATCGGTATCAACGAAACTCCCATTGAAGCCAAAGCCGGTTCATAGGCGGCCTTGGCGATTTCGAAGGTTCGATGATCGTCCAGCGGGATGTCAAAGCCGTGGATAAACAGGCCGTGGGTGACGTGGTCATGGGGATACGGATGACGAGACTCGGCATGCCGAAACAGGGTAAAAAAGGCATCCACGCCGCCCGAAAAGGCGCTGCCGACTGCGTCGCCGGTGTAGGCGATCGTGTTGTGGTAGTCGGGACAGTGGATTTGTACCGTATGGAACAGCTTGGGAAACCATTGCGAAAAGATGGTCCAGTATTCCTCCAGGTTCGCGTGCAGCTTTTCAGAGACGGGCAAATCGACGTCGATCGACTCGCCTGTGTGTGCCGCCAGCGGTCCGAGTGCGGTGATAAAAGGCTCGATCCCCTGATACAACATCGGCTGCCAAGATGCCGGGTAGCGAAACCAGAGCGACTTGGGAAGTGTCTTTCCCGCACCGTCGCAGTGAACGGCCGCTTTCAGTACGACGGTATCCCCTTCAATGCGTTGTTGCGGATTCTCGATTCGCACGATAAGTCTTTCTGTATCCGAGCTGTTGGCGGTCTTTTGTACTTTTGTATAGAGATTTGGCCTCTTTGAGCGTTTCGGCAAATCGACAGCCCAAAGCCGTGAGCCACGTTTCATGCATGCTTCGATTTTTGTGGTAGGAATTGGGCAGGAGCGTGACATCTCGCCCGACGATCAGGCCGCTGATAGCGAAATGGAGGCGATCCGTGATGATCCTTTCATATTGGGCTGCCAGTTCCAAGTATTCCGTCGGCCTCTGACACATTTTCGCCGGATCGCGTTTGAACCAACGCATTTTGGATCGGCGTTCCGGATCTTTTCGCAGAAATACGCCCAGCTTGTGGCGTGGCTTGGTTCGAGTTTGGTAATTCAATCCCAAGGCCAGATCCGGTGCCAAGATGCCCTGCTCACAGTACTTCAGGCTCTCACGCTCTCGCACATAAACCCGGTGGTACGGCCGATCCTCTCGCGAATTGAAAGTCTGCGGGAAAATCGTGACCGGAATTCCATAACGGAGAATTTGCCCTCGCAGTTCCCAGTTGTTTTGATAAAGCGTCCCCATATTGCCACCGCTGCCAAAGACCAGTTCGTCAACGTCGGGTTGCACGTCGGGCTGGATCATCTGCCAATCGATGCCGAAGGAGCAGAGCATCTGTTGCGTGGCCCAAATGATGAGTTCGTCTCCTACGTTGCCGATCGGTTGCACAAAACCGATCCGCTTTCCACGGAGTGGCTCGAAGACATTGGAGAAAGCGTCGATGGAAAGTAGGGCCATATTCTTGGTCTGACGATTTATGCGGCTTTTTGGCGTGATGAGATTGTTGTTTGGGTGGGGAACGGAAGAATGTCTATAGCGTCCTCGTTCGCATCGTTGATTTCGCTATCGATGCTGACGGCCGGTGTAAATTGGATCGCCTGAGTGTTTGGAATCCGTTCGGCCAAGCCCAGCCGGCAATGTGTGGGAATCTTTGTCCGTTTAAAATATTCCAGATTCTCGGTCTCGACATTGTTGCGTGCAAAGCTTGGTACCGGTGGATGCCACAGATGGTAGCCAAGGGTATGTCTTAGAATCGATTGAAATTTCAGACCGAGGCGACTCAACCGGAGTTGTAAATCGCGATCTTCCAATCCCCAGCCGATATAATTTTCGTCGAAACCGTTGACCTGTTCGATATCAGTTCGCCAAATTCCGATGTTGTTTCCGGTCATGCGTGGTCGCATTGAGCAACGGAATTGACGATAACACCAAGCGCGAAACGTCTTGGCCGCCATGCGTCGCCGTTCACGGGCTGATACCCAAGCGAGATACCGACCGTCGCAGATCGTGCTTTCGTCGATGCGTTCTGATGTTGGCAAGTCGAGCCGATAACAGTCCCCAACTACGGCGCGGCCTGTGCGGCGATACTTGAGATGCCATTTCACATGATCGGGCGGTAGAATACAGTCGCCATCGGTCATAAGCAGATAAGGTGCCGTCGAGACAGCAATCCCCTCGTTACGGCAACGGGCAAGCTGGAATCCCTCGTGTGCATGTGTGGTGAAACGGACGGGGAAATCAACGCGATGGGCAAAATCCGCCACGACCGGCAGACTGACCTCCGGTGCACCATCGTCGGTAACGATCACCTCCATTTTCCCAGCGACTCCCTCTTGCAAAGCGAGAGAGAGAAGGCATCGTTGAAGGTGGAGCGGTCTCTGGTAACTCGAAACCAAGACTGCAATTTCCGGTCGCTCCATAACATCCCCCTGTGTAAGGCTTATACCAATTTGTATAGGTCCAAATCAAGAAAATAGTGGCCGGAATTTAGATAGGCTCCGTCTAGATGACACTCCCAACCCACATAATCATCATCGTCTACATAATCATTATTTCTTAACAGAAAGCGTTTGGACCATGTCGGTATGAAATAAAAAGGGTTGAAAGCAGCGTTATTCAACGGCGATCAGCCCACAGAAGTACAGTTTAGCGAAAATAGGCAGGACAGGAAGGGTGTTTCGTTGGTGCTAGGTGAGGAGCGGAGTGTCAGCCCGAGGATCGCCAGTATTTCTGCTCAATGGCTCATGAATCTACTTCCACAAGAGACGTATCTTGTGTGATTAGGTATTCACGTTGCATGTCTCGGCACATGTGGATGAGATTGCTAATGCTGTCGGCCAGATCGATGAGGTTTCGGTTTTCACTCGCGAGTTGTTGTAGTTTGCCTGCGGCCTCGCTAAGTTTCTTGACATGGTGTGTATCGGCAATCAACTTGAGGTTTTGGGCAATCTCGGCGATGGCCAGAACGTTTTGATTTTCTAACGCTCGAGCCAAGCCTTCGGTACCTCGTGCGATATTGATAACGACGTTTTGTGTGACAGGCCGCGTGGTATCACATCCACCCACATTTCGTACTTTCATTTCTTCAATAAATCGCTCGACCAATTCCGGGTCGAATTGTTTACCGGCATAAGCTCGGAGTTCCTCGAACGCCTGTTCGGGGCTGATAGCTCGACGGTACACCGAGTCGGAGACCATCGAATCGTAGGCTTCCGTGATGCTCAGGATCCGTGCACCTAGCGGAATGTCGTGTCCGCTGGGCAGGTTTGAATCGTTGGGGTCGCCGGCGTACCATAAGTGATGGTATCCAACAAATTTGGTCAGGTTCTCGGATGAGAACGCTTTTTCAAGAATGGCAACACCAATCTGATCGTGTGCCTTCATGAGCTTCCACTCTTCTTCCGTTAACTTTTCCGGTTTATACAGAATGGCGTCAGGCACGCCGATTTTGCCGATGTCATGCAGGAGAGCTGCCATTTCCAATACATAGGCTTCACTCGGATGCATCAAGTCCTTGGCCAGAATGGTGCACAGGTCGGCAACTCGCTGGCAGTGTTCCGCCGTATTTGCGTCGCGGAAAGAAAGGGCCGTCATAAGCGCCGATACGACGGGGAAGGGAATCAAATCGTTGTTTTCCGTCGTATCGAGGGAATGCGATTCATGTCCGGCTTCACAACTGTCTGTTGCGATCTCGGCAGGAACTTTGTCCCAACGAATAACCTGGTTTCGGCCAAGGCGTTTTGCCGCATAGAGTGCCGTGTCGGCTTGGTCAAGCAGTTCTCGGGGGTCGCCGGCTCCAAGAGTAACGGCCGTTACTCCGAAACTTGAGGTGACCGATACTTCTTCACACGACTCCGATTCGATTTTATGTCGAGTTCGCTCGGCAAGTTGAAAGGCTCCGTCGATGCTGGTCTCGGGCAGAAGGATACAAAATTCCTCACCACCATATCGACACACAAGGTCAGAATCGCGGGCTGTCTCGCGCAATTTTTCCGATACGAATTGAATTACCTTGTCTCCGATACTGTGTCCGTACGTATCGTTGACGCTTTTGAAATGGTCGATGTCGAGCATCACGCAACTTAGCTGATTACCATATCGTCGGGCGATATTCCAGAGGCTTTCAAACTCGGTATAGAATGCCCGGCGGTTCAAACATTCCGTAAGTGGATCGAGATTTGCGATTTTTTCCAATTTTTGATTTTGCTGCTGAATGGCATCTCGGGACTGTTTGAGCTTGTCGAGCATTTTTCGCAGTTCGACACGACTGGTTTCAAGCGTCGTTACGTCGCCAAGGCTCACCAACGCACCTCGACTCTGACCATGGTCGTCAGGGATGGAAGAAGCATTCACCATAAAGGTTCGAATTCCCGCACCTTCTATTTCAAGGTCTAGCTTCATTCCCGTCTCGAAGGTGTTTGAGGCTATTGCTTTCGTCCAAGGATAGGTTTCATCTTGGGGGTCCAAAAAACGCCATGGAAGCTGGGATGCATTTCGTCCGCGAAGCTCCTTGTCCGAAAATCCGACCAATTGCGAGAATGCTTCATTGGTGTGTACGATTCGCTCACAGTTGTCCAATATCATAAGCCCTTCAGAGAACGTATCGAGGGCTTGTCGAACCCGTTCGGGCATGACTTTTGACGGATCGAGATACTGGAGGGTTGTTCGCATGTAGAAAAAGAAAACAACAAAACCTGTGCAAACCATGAAAAGAAGAAGCTTAAACAGGGGGTGCGTAAGAATTCCAATTATGCCGGTATCGCCAAGGGGTCGAAAGCTCAGCTCCACGGTGCCCCAGCGTCGTTTTCCTGTCATGATGGGGACGACTATTTCCATTCTTTGCAAATCGTCGGTCTTCTCCAGGATGGTTGCCTGAGACGATTCCTCCGCTTCGACGAGAACCGTATTGTCGGACCGACATATTCGGCTGGCAACTAAATCCGGATCGCGATCGACCAGTTGCTGGAGGCTTGTTTCGATTCCCTCGAAATTATCTTGGCTGGCAAGCAAAGAGCAATTGACGGCGAACATTTCGGCCAGGGCACGGCGTTTCTCAATAACTTCGGATTGGGGGTCCGGAAACAAACCGATCGACGCAGCGATCAAAAGTAGCGTTGCTGACAGACAGACCAGTCCAAAAACGATTCGAATAATGGGGGATGGATTTTTCATGTTATGACTTTATCCACTAAAAACTTTTTGTTTGGTTATGTTCTATGCTTTGTGTTGCTAACGAGTACAACGACTCGTCTTCTGTTTCGTTTGTTGCACATCCTATTTGTGCGTGGAAGTTTTCCAAAATCGGTAGCGGATCGATCATCTGCCAAGTTGCGATGGATGACAGCATGCTTGCCATCAAACAACCACCACGGAAGAGCCAAAATACGTAAACAACAGATACCGTCGCGGCAAAAACGGTTGCCGAACCGACGAGCATTGCTTCCTGCGATGCCGCGATGTCTTCGAGTTCTGTTTCAGAGTGGACTTGTTCCCAAAGCGCATTAAAATCGGAGGTGGTTTCATATAAAAAAAGGTTGGCTTCTGGAGTAGCAGAAGATTCCTGATTTGGACGAGTCAGTTGCACATCTTCCGAGAGATTCGCATGGAGCGTGGAGGTTCGGGATGCTTTTTCAATCATCTCGAAGACAAATTCCTCAGATCCAAGGTCCGCATCCTGTCCGAAAACAACAAGGGCGACTTCCTGCTGGGGAGTGTTTGTTTGAGCCTTTTGTGGAGTATCGGTAGGCATGTGGTCACGCCAGCTCTGCGTTGCAGTTCTTATCGGAACTCCTTGATCAATCAGGAGTTCGAGATCGTTTTCCTCCTCTTCTTCCGTTGAATTTACATCGGATGACATGGGAGAATCATCTCCAGGTTCGTCAGGATCGCTCGGGTCATCAGGATCGCTTGGATCATCGGGATCGCCTGGTCCATCTGGAGGAAGT
This sequence comes from Planctomycetia bacterium, assembly GCA_050123355.1. Classification (GTDB taxonomy): domain Bacteria; phylum Planctomycetota; class Planctomycetia; order Pirellulales; family Thermoguttaceae; genus JASFHG01. Next base: position 2,367 of record JASFHG010000134.1, on the reverse strand, counting down.
GGCGAGACGACCTCTTCGACAGAAATGTCTACCGTTACAATATTGCTCAGTGCAGCACCGTCGCTCACTCGATAAGCGAAACTGGTTATGCCGGAGAACAATGGGCTGGGAGTGTAAATGAACGAACCATTTCCTTGTAATGCCAAAATTCCGCTGGATACGTCACTTACCAAGACGATGCTTAACGGGTCCAACTCAATATCGCTATCGTTGGCGAGCAATCCTCCGTCTGATACGGTCAGCGTTTCATGGTTGTTGACAGCATAGCTCTCGCCGACGGCGACCGGGGCGTCATTTTGGGCCGTGACGAATAAGGTCGTGGTTGCAACCGTGCTGTCATTAATGCCATCATTGGCGATAAAGGTGATCAGGCGGGCCGCAGTATCAGGATTCTCGGAACTGTTGTTATATGCGATGGTTCGAAGAACCTGTTGATAGTTGGCGACACTATCGCTGCCAGAAAGTGTCAGTGTGCCGGTACCATTGTCGTAGGTGGCAGTAATCGAGGTGCCGGAGATGTCCGCTGCGAGACTTTCCTCAATGCTGTCCAGCAAGTTATTGATTCTTACCGTAAGAGAGCTCAATGTCGCACTGTCCAGATCGACGAGAGTAGCATCGCTATCGGCAAGAAACGTCGGGTTGCCATTTTCCACGAAATTTGCCGCATAATCTACCCCTGCTATTCCGGAACTGTTGTCTGCATCCAGGTCCAGAATGGGCGCTTCTCCAACGGCGGTGATAGTTAGGTTGAAGGTCTGGCCATTGATCGAGTTGCCTTGCCCATCGTCGACGTCGAAGGTGAAGCTGTCGGCGACCGTCTCGGAGCCATCATGAACGTAAACGACGCGGTTGTTGTTGATGTCGTCTTGTTTGAAGGTGGTGATCGCCACGCCCGGGTCGGTGGTCAGTTCAAGCTGACCGTGTGCCGGAGCCGATGTGACGGTGTAGTTGACGCTCGTTGCCGGCTGTTCGCTGTCCGTGAAGAGCAGTTTGGTACTTTGGATCGTATCCGTGCCACCTTCGGCGACCGTTGATCCAGTGTTGTTTACTTCGATTGGTGCCGTATCGTCGACTGCGGTGATGGTCAGATCGAAGGTCTGACCGTTGACCGAGTTGCCTTGACCATCGTCGACATTGAATGTGAATCCGTCGGTGATGGTGTCACTTCCGCCATGAACATAAACGACACGGTTGTTGTTGATGTCGTCTTGGGTAAAGGTGGTGATCGCGACGCCCGGGTCGGTGGTCAGTTCGAGTTGGCCGTTTGCCGGGGTTGATGTGACGGTGTACGTGACGCTCGTTGCCGGTTGCTCGCTGTCGGTAAAGAGCAGTTCGTTGCTTTCTAACGTGTCGGTTCCACCTTCGGTAACGGTACTGCCGGTATTATTTACTTCGACCGGTGCGGTATCGTCGACCGGTGTGATGGTTAAGTCAAAGGTTTGGCCGTTGACGGAGTTTCCCTGACCGTCGTCGACATTAAATGTAAAGCCATCAGTTGTTGTTTCAGAGCCGTCGTGAACATAAACGACGCGGTTATTATTTATGTCGTCTTGGGTAAAGGTAGTGATCGCGACGTCCGGATCAGTGGTCAGTTCGAGTTGGCCATTGGTTGGCGAGTTGGTTACCGTGTAGTTCACACTTGTTGCCGGTTGTTCGCTGTCGGTGAATAGGAGTTCCGAGGAGACAATCGTATCGGTGCCACCCTCGGCAACTGTCGAGCCGGTGTTGTTTACTTCAACCGGTGCGGTGTCATCGACCGGTGTGATCGTAAGGTTGAATGTTTGACCGTTGACCGCATTGCCTTGGCCGTCGTCAACATTGAATGTAAAACCATCAGTAGTGGTTTCGGAACCGTCGTGGACGTAGACAACACGGTTATTGTCGATGTCGTCTTGCGTGAAGGTTGTGATGACTACACTCGGGTCGGTTGTCAGTTCAAGTTGGCCGTTGATCGGCGAGGATGTAACCGTATAGTTGACACTTGTCGCCGGTTGTTCGCTGTCGGTGAAGAGCAGCTCGGTGCTCGCCAGCGTATCGGTTCCGCCTTCGGCAACGGTCGAGCCGGTATTGTTCACCTCGACCGGTGCCGTATCGTCAACGGCGGTGATGATTAAATCGAAGGTCTGGCCGTTGACCGAGTTGCCTTGACCATCGTCGACATTGAATGTGAATCCGTCGGTGATGGTGTCACTTCCGCCATGAACATAAACGACACGGTTGTTGTTGATGTCGTCTTGGGTAAAGGTGGTGATCGCGACGCCCGGGTCGGTGGTCAGTTCGAGTTGACCGTTTGCCGGGGTTGATGTGACGGTGTACGTGACGCTCGTTGCCGGTTGCTCGCTGTCGGTGAAGAGCAGCTCGGTGCTC
>JASFHG010000133.1:0-8382 GCA_050123355.1 Planctomycetia bacterium | reverse complement strand
CGAAAGGTTCGATGGATAAACTTCAGAAAATAAATATCGATGCATCAAAGCACTGGCCAGGGACATGACGCCCAACAGATAAATCCGAAAGCGAAAGGCGACCGGCGGGCGATCGCCCTTCGTCGGATAGGCATATGAGGGAAGCGGTTACTGGCTGTCAGCCGTTTGCTCGATGTGCTCGATCACCTGACCGACCGTTTCGATCTTTTCGGCAGCATCGTCGGGGATGTTAATGTCGAACTCTTCTTCAAGTTCCATAACCAACTCGACCGTGTCGAGCGAGTCCGCTCCCAAGTCGTTGACAAACGAAGTCTCTCGCTTGATCTGATCCTTTTCAACGCCAAGTTGCTCAGCAACGATATCAATTACTCGTTCTTCTACTTTTGAGGGCACTATACGGTCCTCCTAATGGTTTCGGTTGTGGGAACGCCCTCCTAACGAAAAAAGAAGGATCGGTTCCCGAATCAAAAATGGGTCACAAAGGCCACAGCGGCACTCACGCAAATTGCCACGGCCTATCCTAAGTCTCTGATACTGCGCAGGCTACCCATACGGAAAACCTCCACAAGGCATCATTCTATATCTATTTTCCGGGGTCTTGTCCATATCAGCCTTGGCGTGATTTGGTCAAAACGGGCCAAACCGGCCCTAAATCAGGCTTAACACCCCCCGGGTGGGTGTTATCCCCTTCCCATTAGTACGGATCAGGTGGTCATGCCACCGTCGACAACCATGACCTGGCCCGTGATGTACTGGCCGGCGTCACTGGCAAGAAAGAGCACCATATCGGCGATGTCTTCCGGCTGCCCAAATCGTTTCATGGGAATGTGTTCGTTTACTTTCTCCCGGATCTCCTCCGAGAGTTCATTGGTCATGTCGGTCTCGACAAAACCGGGGGCCACCGCGTTGACGGTCACGCCTCGCGAGGCGAATTCCATGGCGACCGTCCGCGTCATGCCGATCAACCCGGCCTTGGCGGCCGAATAGTTGGCTTGGCCCGGGTTGCCCATCAGGCCCGAGACGCTCGAAATATTGATAACCCGGCCCGCCTTGCTCTTCATGAGCGGTCGGACCGCGGCACGGGCGACGAGGAACGGACCGCGGAGGTTCGTCGAGATCACTCGATCCCACTGATCGTCATCCATCCGCATGAACAGGCCGTCGGCCGTGATGCCGGCGTTGTTGACGACGATATCCAACCCACCGTGACTCTTGGCGACCGCCGTAACGACTTCCTTCACCTGGTCGGCATCGTTGACGTTGCAAGTCACCGCTTCGGCTTGACCGCCGGCCGCTTGGATCGTCGCGACGACCTCGGCCAGGCGCTCGGCGTTCGTGGCGGTGCACGTGACATGGGCACCGGCGTTGGCCAGTGCGATCGCGATCGCGCGACCGATGCCGCGAGAGGCGCCCGTCACCAAGGCAACTCGTCCACTAAGATCCGCAGAGATTCGTCCGGCGTTGTTTTCGCTCATGTTCCTTCCTCCGTGATAATCCTCTTAGAGTCTAAACTTCAATATTCTGACAGGCGATTTTCCGGTTGATGCGTCGCAGGAGACCTCGCAGAACCCGTCCAGGCCCCACTTCGTAGAAAGAATCAAAGCCTTCGCCGAGCAGTCGCTGCATCGAGTCTTCCCAAAGCACCGGCTGCAAAACTTGTTTGATCAACAGGTCGCGGATCATGGCCGGGTCGTCGTGCGGCTGGGCATCGACGTTCGAAATGACCGGGATCCGCGGCGGTTTCAGCGAAACGTCGGCCAGTGCCTCGGCAAGTCGCTCGTCGGCAGGCCGCATGATTGGGGTATGGAACGCGCCGGCAACGGCCAGCGGGATCGCTTTCATGGCACCCTTCTTCGCAGCCAACTCGGCAGCCCGTTCACAAGCCGCGTTCGACCCGGAGACCACGATATTTCCAGGGCAAAGCAGGTTGGCGACCTCGAGTGTCTCGTCTTCTCGCGCTTCGGCACAGATCTCTTCGACCTGGGATCGTTCGAGGCCGAGGATGCTGACCATCCCGCTCGGAGTCGCGTCGGCCGCGTCTTGCATCGCCGCCCCACGCTGTTGGACAAGCTTCAGGCCGTCTTCGAATTCCATCACGCCGGCGAACGTCATGGCCGAATATTCACCCAGGCTCAAACCGGCGACCGCCTCGCAAGCAAGGACCGTGTCCGGTTCGCTCTCGCGGAGTGCTTCGGCCGCAGCCAGGCTGGTAACAAACAGGGCCGGTTGACTATAGACGGTCGAATCGAGCTTCTCGGCAGGCCCTTCGAAACAGAGCTTCGTCAAGCTGTAGCCGAGCACCTCGTCCGCACGCTCGAACATCTCTCGCGCAGCGACACACGACTCGGCGAGCCGTTGGCCCATGCCGACCGTCTGTGCTCCTTGACCGGGAAACAGAAAGGCAATTTTACTCACGTCGATCCCTCTCTTAGAAGTTTGAAACCTAAAGTGAAAAGTTTGAATTCGTGTTTTCACACTTCAAACTTCACACTTCAAACTTTTCTACGATTCCACTTCGACGACGGTACGGCCCATGTAGTGACCGCAGTTGGGGCAGACGACGTGCGTCGGCTTCGCGGTGCTGCACTTTGGGCAGTAGGAAACTTGTCGCGGTTTGATGGCGTCGTGGGCTCGACGGATTCCGGAACGATGGTTGGAATGTTTTCGTTTGGGAACGGCCATGGTTCTCTTCCTAAGTAATGATTAATAACTGCTTTATGTGTTTTGTTTTCGACCTCTTCCCTTTGGCCACAGCCTGTGGGAGAAAGCCGCTACGGTCTATTGCCGATTCTATTGATCCCGATGTATTTAATAATCCTTGCGCAACCAACTTTTGGGCCGCAGAACGGTTCATTAACAATACAGACCTCTATAAAATGTTATAGAATCTCATATTCTAGCCGGGCTGCTGCAAACGGTCAACAAGCCTGGGCCATTAAAATTGGCCGTTTTGGTCTCGGTTCCTAAGGCGGGCTGCCGGCGAGATTATCACGGTAATATCGGTCATGGACCCTGGAGACTGTAGGGAACCAGCGGAGAACCACCTAAAGGAGGGGGTAATTCCAGGTATGCCCTAAACCGGAGAAAAGCTTGCCAGACGACCGGAAAGGCTATAAAATAGATTTTGGTCTCATATCAAATATGACGCAGGTGCGGTAGCACCTATCAAAAAACCCTCCTTGGAGATCCCCGCAATGAAACTCTCACGACGTGATATGCTGAAAACGACCGCCTCGGTCACCGCCGCCGCCTGGGCCACGAGCCTTACCCCCCTCTATGCGGCTAAAGTCCTTGACCAAACGGTCAGTGGGGACGACAAGGCTACCAAAAAAATCCCGATCGGGCTCCAGCTCTACTCGGTCAAGAAGGCGTGTGCGAAAGATATTGCCGGGACGATCGAAAAGGTCGCCAAGATGGGCTACCAAGGGGTCGAGTTCGCCGGATTCTTCAAACACAAGGCGGACGAGGTTCGCAAGATGCTCGACGATAACGAGATCGTCTGCTGCGGCACCCATGCCCGTGTGGATAGCCTGAAGGGGGACAAATTCAAGGAGACCCTCGAGTTCCACCAGAAGCTCGGCTGTCCTTACATCATCATCCCCGCGCTGCCGAAGGACATGTACCGCACGGCCGACGACCTGAAGAAGACGATCGAGTGGCTCAATAAGCTCAACGAGCAGATGAAGCCCTACGAGGACATGCAGCTCGGCTACCACGCCCACGCCCAGGACTTCCACAAGTTCGATGGCAAGACGATATGGGAGACGATCTTCGACAACACGCCGGAAAGCTTCGTCATGCAGTTGGACGTCGGCAACTGTCTCTCGGGCAAGGACAACCCGTACAAAATTCTCAAAAAGTACCCCGGCCGCTCCAAGACGGTCCACCTCAAGGAGTTCGCCGACAAGCGTGATACCCCGATCGGCGAAGGAAAGGTCGATTGGAAGAAGATCAACGAAATCTGCGAAACCGTCGGCGGCACCCAGTGGTACGTCGTCGAGCACGAACGGGCCAAGAAGCCGTTCGTCTCGGTCCAAGCGTGCCTCGACAACCTGCGGAAGCTGGGGTATTGAACAGCTCACTATATCCGAAATAGGGCACGCTTCGCGGCCCAATTTCGGCTTATGGCTTGCCGTACCAGTAGACGACCGAGGCGAAGCGGGCGTCGCGCGGGGCTTTCTTGCCGAAGACGAAGGCCCATTCCCAATTGAAACGGATCGATTTTTGGAATGTCATCGGATCGTTCCAGAAGAGCTTGACGTTGACCTCCTCGAATTTCTCGCTCCCGCCGGAGGTCATGGGTGCCGAGATCGGGCTGTGCCCCCACGCCATGTCGAACAGGTCCTCGTGGCCGGTACCGTTCCAGCGGTTTTGGGGGAACTTCCGCTCGCCGTCGATGAAGATGTGCTCGTCCAGCTCGGGCTGGCAGTCGAACAGGTCCATGTAGGCCACGATGTGCCCGGCTCCTTGGTGCTCGAAGGCCGTGTAACCGTTCTCGTAAAAGAAATCCGCCAGCGGCAAGCCGGGCTTCTCGAACGGAGCCCCTGCTTTGAACTCGCCTTTGTTTTGATAGCTGCGAAGATACAGCACGTCTTTCGGCAACGAAACGTCTTCTTCCACGAGCAATTCAAGTTCGCAACGGACCTTTTTCGGCAAACGGGAGACCAGTCGTATTGTGGCTTGCTTGCGGAACGGCATCGGAAACGAACAGAATCGCCAACCGTCGTCCGATTGGCCGATGGCCAGGGTGCGGCGCTCGCGTGATCCGAAACCTTGATCGAGTGGCGAATCAATGCCCGGCTTCTTCTCGTCGTCCCAGTAGATTTGCAAATCGACGTCGCGGCTCTGTTCTGGCTTGGCCGTTTGGACTCGGATGCCGCGAATGATCCCGGGACCGGTCAGCTTGATCGCCTCACCCGTTGCCGGAGCATCTTTTGTGGCAGCAGGAATCACGATCATGCCCTCACACTGGGTGAGGGGTTTACCATGAAGCGACATGTCCCGCCAGACGGCGGCGGTCCTGTCGACCTCTTTTTTGAGCGAATTCCAATCGGCATCGTTGAACGACTCGACCTTGCGCCCGGCGTCGAACGACTTGATGTTGATGTTGGAGTAAACCTTCTCGCGTTGCAGGTAGCGGAAACGCTTCTCGAACGGGATCGGTACGTAGGAGACGCCCCATTCACGCTTGCCGGTGCCCTCCCCTTCGATCGTCGCTTGGTCGGACACACGCTTGCGAACTTCGGTAAGCGGTTTGACGAAGGGGAATTTATCTTGCCCGAAAAACTCGCGCGCGTTGCCGGTGAAGAGGACCTTGCCGTCGACTTCGATCTGGATATCGCTCCACTGATCGCCGTGGGTCGTCCAGATTCGCGAGACCACGCCCGGCCCCTTGTGGTCGGCGACCACCCGCCAGCCATCCTCTTTATAAAGGCAGTCCATCCGGTCGGGGTTGCCCCCCTTGCGGCTAAAACCGGAGTACTGGACCAGTCGATAGTCCTGCGGACGATAAAGGTGGTCGGCCGAACGCATCCGCTGCAACTCGGTCGCGACCGAAACCATCTCGGCCCCCTCGGCGTATGTACCAATGGCAAACAGCGCTATGGCGGTTGAAATCAGGAGGGTTTTCATGGGGGATCTTTCTCTTGTTTCCTAGAACCAGCGCAATCGAAATAGCTGGCGTTCTTGGGAAATGTCCTCGTACTTAAAGTCAGCGGCGGGGGGAATTGGTGAGCCTACATGTATGATACACCTTTTAGCTACTTACGACAATTGCCATAATGTCATTTCGTCCATCTGGATTCAACCCTTTCGGCCGGGGCTCAGCGGGCTTCTTCCACCATCCTGAGTGCCTCTTCACGGGTCGAGATCTGGCCGTCGAGCTGGGCCGTGCGAATGAGGGCGAGGAGCCGGCCGAGGTTGGGGCCGGGCGGGTGGCCGAGGCGGAGTAGGTCGCTGCCGTCGAGCAGCGGGGCCGGGTTGAGTTCGTCCGGCGGTAAGGCGAGGCGGTCGCGACAATGCGAGATCCCTGCCTGAAGGTCCGGCTCGATGGTCGCGACGGCCTCCGACATGCACAGCAAGTCGGCGATCCCCGGCTCGATCAGGATCGGCTGGAGCTCGGACCAACGGAGCGACGCGGCTCGGCGAACCACCGCTTGATTTTTGAGGAGCCAGACGGCCCGACCGATAACTCGGTTGGACAACTTCCACCGGCGGCCGATCTGTTCAAGCGTCTCGGCGTCGACCGCCTCGCGCAGGAGCGTCACCATCGCAACGGCCATCGCCGACCGGTCCTCGCCGTCGTCCGGCTCACGCTCGACCGGGTCGAGTTGCGAGAGAACCGCGAGGGTCGGCTCGAAGCGGTCCGGATTTTCTTCCCAAAACGCGGCCGGGTCGGGCAGGACCACGTCGAGCAGTTTCGTCTCGCGCAACAGGCGCAGCGCGACGGTCCGATTCGGGTGGGTGAGCATCTTTTCCATCTCGACGGCAATCCGCTCGGCACTGACGACCGTCACCTCAGGAGCCATGCGTTGAATCACCTCGGCGGTGGCCGGATCGAGCGTGAAATCGAACGTCGAGGCAAACCGGACGGCGCGGAGCATGCGGAGCTTGTCTTCCTCGAAACGCTCGGCCGGGTCGCCGATCGCTCGGACCAGGCCGGCGGCGAGGTCTTTTTGCCCATCGACGAAATCGATCACCTGCTCCTCGGTCGGATCGTAGAACAGCCCATTGATCGTGAAGTCGCGTCGCAGGGCGTCTTCCTTCGCCGAGCAGTAGGCAACCGCGTCGGGACGGCGGCCGTCGGTATAGCCGAGGTCCTGGCGGAATGTGGCGACCTCGATCTGCCCGGCCCCCTTTGGCCCGACGACACAGATCACCCCGAACGCGGCACCGATCGGAAGCGTCCGGCGTCGGCCGAACAGCTCTTGCACCTGCTCGGGCGTGGCGATCGTCGCGACGTCATAATCCTTCGGCACGATCCCCAGAAGTTGGTCCCGGACACACCCTCCGGCCCAGTACGACTCGTACCCGGCGGTGCGTAGTTTCTCGACGACTTCGAGTGCAAATCGGCGTTGTTTTTCGGGGGAGAGCTTCATGAATCATCAGTTTGTTATAGCTATTTATTTATATCTTTTTAGCCGACGGGCCTGCCCGTCGCTTAGCCGTCGAGCTTGCTCGTCGTTTTTTGGTTGGTGCTACCGCACCACTTGGGAATCCGTTCCCGTTGGTCACTGGCGTGAACACAAGATTTTTTCTGTGGGCTCGATGTCTTAAACGCCGAACAAGCTCGGCGGCTAAAACGTCGCACGAGTGCGACGGCTAACTTTCGGTTAAAGGGCCCTTTTTACGTCAAACCGTGCCGGTCGTCCCTTCTGGGCAACTTCTGGCACGGGGGGAAATCCGACCATATGGACAACCGGTCCGATCTGGGTATTTTAACCGGATTCTCCGCTTTCTGGAAAGAGCGGAAAGGCTGAGAATGGTTCACGGAATCGGGCCTATAACGGTAAAACGGGCGAATTGTACCGGTTTTGCCGGTCTTGGGAGCGGCCGATCGCGTTTGATCCTGGTTTCTACGTGAAAAAGACTTCACAAATCGGACGTTTGTTGATAAAGTCGAGTGCAGTGGTGAGACTTGCTATCACTATCGAGCAACAACACCACCGGATTGGTGACAACCTCATTTGACTATGGAACCACGAGTCCCAAAGTAGCAACTGCCAAGGTAAAACAAAAATGGTTCAATCTCGTCGTCCCCAGAACGCAGAAGTTGAAGAACTTCTCCGAAACGCCGAACTCCGAAACGAGCTTGAGCCGTTCTACGATGAGTCGATCAGCCGGATCAACATCCAACATCTGCCCCTTTCGGTAGAGAACGAGTTCCTCGCATCGATGCTCGCCTGGGAACAGGCCCCGGTGCTGCCGATTTATCGCTGGTTCGAGCCCGATATGCGTCCGCCCCGACCGGCCGCGTTGGATGACGTCGCGTTGCACGAAATTCTCTGGGACGTGATTTACAAACTCTACGAAAAGCGGATCGTCCTCGACTTTACGGACCACCTGTCCGATCGAGAGCTTTATCGTTTGATCTATTGCGATATCTTGCCCGCGAGGGAGAAGAAAATCGACAGCGCGGTGAACTATCTCCACTGGGACTGTGCCGGCGCGAGCGGCGACCCGGAGATATGGCTGACCTACTACGCCAGCGAAGAAGAGCGAGATGCCTGGGCCGAAGCGTATCACCTCCCGTTACCCGAACGGGCCGACCCGCCCCATCCTCGCCAGTTGCCCCGCGAATAAGAAAAAGGGGACATTCTACTTTTCGACGAAAAGTAGAATGTCCCCTTTTTTAATTCCCCTTTTCATTACCAATCACCGAGC
>JASFHG010000132.1:0-8386 GCA_050123355.1 Planctomycetia bacterium | reverse complement strand
ATATAAAATGACTGTGACAATGATTCTGATGGAGATCCATCGTCCTGAACCGTGACGACTACTTGCCTTGATTCATTAGCAGTAGACCCATTCGGCTTAAAGATCATTGTTGAAACTTGTGACCAGCTGTAACCATATCCGGAACTAATGGCAGTTGTCCCATCATTCAAATAGATGGTTCCAATGGCCGCCAAAGATGTTAGCGAACCAAAATAGAATGTGAGTCCTTGAGTATCTTCATCTGTACCGCCACCAGGATCATAAGGATTGCTAGTATACACAGAGAAGCCGAGTGATGCCTGTGTTGCAGTGTCATCACAATGAACATCCGGAATTGTATCTTTAGTCGCATGATAGTAGAAAGGCGTATCATTAACGGCGTTTATATTGATAGTAGCGGTCTGGCTTCCTGAATTAATGCCTCCATTTTCGGCTTGCCACGTAAACGTACTGGTTCCATTCCAATCTTCATTGGGCACAAACGCAAGGCCGGAAACTTCACCTATTGGCAGCAGGAGAAATCCTGGTTCTGTATCTACCCAGTAAATAGATTCCGATAATGGCTCATCATTCCAGTAAAGTGCTCCGCCGGAAAGCGTGGCCTCGGGAATACGGATATACCTGTATGCCGAGGTTCCTGCTCCCAAGAAATCCGACATCGTGAAGGTCACATTGGTATCTTCGCTTCCGGTTTTAGAAAAACCGCTAAGAGTACCGGGTGCTGCAACAACACTGATTGTTGCCGTTGCCAACTCCGAACTGATGTAAACGGGCGAACCTTCCGAAACATCCGGATTGTATGCGCGGAAGGTAATACTAGCGTCCCCGAGGAAACCCGTATTGGGAACAAAACAAATTTCGCTAATACTCAAAAGCAAGCGAGGGGTACTTTCAGATGCCGTGGAAAAATCTATCCAGGTATCGCCTGTACGATACTTCCATGTTCCATTCGTATTATCGAACGCCGTGACTGCAATGGCATCTTCCACCGCCGAAGCTGTTTGTCCATCAAACAGCTTGACAGCCCCATCCACAATCTCCGTGACACTATTCCCAGTCGGAGCAGAGTCATTTGCAATCATTGATGTAAAAGTGAAAGTTGTACTATCCAGATATAATCTTGGTGAACTTTCTACGAGAATGGATGCCGTAATTGTTGCCGCGCTAAAGGCAGTAGCTCCACCAATGCTGCCTGCAGCAGAAAGATCGATAGGGGTGCCTGCCGTCGCGATACCGGTTTGATCCCAAGCACGGAAGGTAAAGGTAGGTGGCGTAGCAGCTGCCTGTGGCGAGTCTGGAATGAATCGAATCTTATCATTTGGTCCCAACGGAAGAGCAAAACCTGTCGTGAGATCGATCTCGTTCCATACCGTAGGACTTGAACTCAAGGCATACTCCCAAATTCCATTAGCATCATCCACCTCGGTGACGGCTATGGCTTTAAGAACCGTTTGGCCATCGTATTCGAAGATCGCGTTGTCCGGAAGCAAATCGGAAATGGTAGTTCCCGAAATCGTGGTTTCATCATCGTCCAGCGTTATGGCGGTCAATGAGACATCTACGTTCGTATTCAGCACAGGCGATCGATTCGTGCTAACAACATTTACCTCAATCGTTCCGACTTCAGTGCTATAAACATATGAACCTGGCTCTCCTTCACAAGCCTTGAAACTCAAATACGGCAGATTGGCCAGATCGGGAATGGTTCCATTTGGCAGAAAACGGATTAACGTGCTTGGCTCTAGTTCCACATTTCCAGGAATCGCTCCCCAGGTCCAGGTCCCTGAATTATCGTAATAATACTGCCATGTACCGCAACCCTGTCCCATAATGCTTTCAATTTTAATCTTATTGACAACCTCTTCACCATAGGCAGGAACAATCAGGCCATCAACCAGCGTATCGACCGAGGTCCCAACTGGATTGCCATCATCCGAAGCAACCAAAGGTAGTGAAGCCTTGGCGCCTGTCAGAACCAGAGGGGCATCATCTAGATTGCTGATTGTGATGGTAGCGGTTGCTATATTTTCACTGAAGAAGGATGCACCACCGTTTGATCTTGTATCAACATAGGTATCATGCGTGTTTACCGTGTCTTCGGTGTCCCATAAACGGAAATTGAATTCGGCTGTGCCGAAGTAATCGTCGTTCGATATAAAACAGATTTTGTCGTTGGCCTCCAGCAATAAAGAATTTTCGAGGGATGCATCTATTATGGCATAGCTGCCATTGGAGGTTCCATTCCAAAGAGCATATTTCCATATGCCATGCGAATTATCGGTCCAGGTAATTGCAATACGATTTGCTGCAGTTGTAACGTCAACATCGCTAATATTGTCAGTGTCCGTTTGAAATAGAGTTACTATGTTTGTAACCGTATCGCCAATAAGTTCAGTGTCGAGCGTTTCGCTGGTATTGGTATCTTCATCGATGGCTGTCAGGGTGTAGGTTGCCTCTGGATCCGTAAAGGTGGGCGCATCATTAATAGGAAGAACATTTATGTAAAGCGCCCCGAGACCACCTCCATCCATACTATAAGCATTTCCAGAAACATCTCCATGAGCGATCGTGACACCTGTTTCAAGAAGATCCGTTCCGTCCCATGCTACAAAATTTGCAATCGCCGTGTCTGCATTTGTGTAATTGTCGTCGGGAACAAATCGGATTCGGTCATTGGGGCCAAGAAGGAGCCAGCCATTTCCTGACATAACAACGCTTGACCATTCTTCACTTCCCTCCAAAGAATACTGCAAGCCCCTTGTTGAATCTATGGGCGTATAAGTACACGCAATGGCAATAGCTTCCCAAGCTTCATCAACATCAACATCCGTGAAACGGCCATCGTCAATTAAATCGGCTATGGCTATTCCCGTTGTGCTAACAAAATCCTCTTCAATATCCGGCATATAGAAATCGAAAGTTGCTCCCCCGCTATCGATCACCGGTGAATGATTGACATTACTCGCTATTGCTACATTAGTTTCTGTACTATAGGCCGTCCCGAAACCATTTGTTGTCGTGTCAACGAAACTTCCAGGAGAATTGCTGTCTGAACCATTCCAGGCACGGTAAGTAAATGTAGATAGGTCTTCACTTCCCGTACTATAATAACTTCCTGTAGGCTTGAAACGAATCTTGTCGTTCGGTCCCAACAAGAGCGCATTACTCTCCGATAATGCGGGAGCAGTTGGAATGGTAGTCCAAGTAGCCCATGTATCAGATCCTTGGTAAGTAGCATATTCCCAATTGCCATCAACATTATCGATCCCCACAATGGCGATAGCGTTTGAAAATGGACCATAGCTCGTTATGGTTCCATCGATGATTTGGCTCACTAAAGCTCCTTCGGGATCCGTATCATCAGGATCAATAATCAGGAATGGCGTACCATCAGTTAAAATAGGTGAAAGCTGGTCAATGGTAACGGTAATGGTTCCTGTTGTCGTACTATAGGCTGTTATGCCACCGTTATTACTTCCGGAGGTATCAACTATACTTCCAATAACCGCTCTATCAGACATGTCCCATGCCCGAAAGACGAGCTCAGGATCCGTACTCTGACCTTGGCTGGGCAAAAATCGAATTTCACTATCTGGCCCAAGAACCAAAGACTCGCCTGTCGAAAGAAGCATTTCTTGCCAAATATCACCCACATTAAGGCGATATTGCCACGAACCATGCTCTGCATTATCTACAGACGTAACCGCTATTGCATAAACTACATCAACTTCTGAACCTCCAGGATAATCTGCATCTGAGATCGGATCCGGGTCTTCTTCACCAGGAGCAAGAATACTTGCTATGGTACAACCTTCTGGAACATGGACACCAATATTGGACAATACAAAAGCAGTAGTATTGAGTACAGGGGCGTCATTGACTGCGGTGATACGGACACGGGCGGTGGCTTCTGCTGCGCTGTACGCGGTTCCTTCGCCGTTTTGATAAGAGACGTTCGCAAATTCACCACGGACACGTCCATCGGTCATATTCCATGCACGGAATTGGAACGTAGCGTCACCATTGAAACCGCTGTTTGGCTCAAAACGGATTTTGTCGGTTGGATAGAGCAAAAGAGCGGATTCCGGAGAAACCGTGATTGTGGTCCATGTTGATTCTCCATCTAATTGATATTCCCAAGTGCCGTTGGAGTCAACCTGGGTGATAGCGATCGCCTCGGTGGTTTGGTAAACACTCGTATCGGCGTCCGTGATCGAGTAATCACCCACAATGTCGGCAACAAGGAAAGACGTCGCAGATCCACCTTCCTCAGTCAATATAATACCGTGTTGCAGTCCGTTTACCAAAACGGGTGTTGTGCCTGAGGTATTCGCAACCGTAATGGCGATACTCTCGGTATCGGTGTTGGTCCCGTCGCTCACGGTCCATGAAAGGTTGTACACTCCTGCGGTATCAGAAGTGTAAGTCAGGTATCGTATCAAGCTGGCATCGATATCCGTATCTACCTCAACCGGTTCCCCAAATAATTCAAGGGTTCCGTTTGTCAATGCGTCATTGGTCGCAGAAGAATTGAATTGTATTGTCGCAAGATTGGATGGAACTGAAGTTGTAGTAAAATCGGATTGGGTAAAGGTGAGCGTTTCATCTTTGACAATACTCCGGTCTGTAGGAATGCTTGGTGCAACATAAGGATCTACCGTGACCGTTGTTGTGGAACTGTAATCGCCATCTTCATCCCGATAAGAAATTGTAGGATAAAACGTTGTTGAACTTGCTCCCACATCATAAATATGGAGCAAGGTTCCTAATTCCTCCTGCTGAACCACTATCTCAGGCGACCCATCGCCCCAATTAACGGTCCACTCTTGAATCGTATCATCACCAGGATCCGTTACGGTCGTCGAAAGTTCATAGTATACCCCCTCATAGAGATTTGATGGCGCACTAATTACGACCGTTGGATTAACATTTTTGATAATGACGTTATGGATCCCGTTTTCGGCGAAGTTTTGCCAGTTACCGGCAAAGACGGTGGCATCGGAGGCGTTGACGTAGCCGTCTCCGTTGAGGTCACCCATGCTTCGGGTGGCACCGGGGCCAGCTTGCCAGTTACCGGCGAGGATGGTGGCGTCGGAGGCATTGACAATGCCATCGGAATTGATGTCACCGGCGATAGGAAGTGATGCTTCGTCAGTGGCAATCACTTTTATATAATATTCATCATCATTATCGTCCACATAGATGTGTGTAGCGGTCCAGGCACCATCTCCTAGATAAACCACATTTTCACCCCAAGCACCGGGATGGCCTGTTATGACGGGAGTATCATCACCCCAATCAAGTTGAAGCGTCTGGGTATCGGAAGGAGCATAGATTGTTATGGTATATTCGTCTCCTTCGTCATATGTATTGCCGACATTTTGGTCATCGATAGTGATGCCGGAAGAATCGGCGCTGGAGGCGTCTACCGTGGCATACAAATAATTTATGCATAGTGCGACTACTGAGTTGGCAGTCATGTTGCCATTGACGACAATGACATCGTTGATTTCGTAGGCACCGAGGTCGACTTTTGCGAGGGGGTCGATATCGGAGGCGAATATTCGTGGGTTACCGGCGAGGTCTGTGGTAAGAGCATAGGTGGTAACAACATTATTGTCACCGGCATGAACGGCAGGGCTATCGGGATCCAATTGCCAATCGCCGTTGGCGCTGTCGGCAAAGAGATATTCGAAAGGTGTGCTCGAGGAGCCGTAAAGTGTATTGGGACCGGGCGTGGAGGAGTCAGTCCAGATGCCGATCAAGTTGTAATCGCTGCCAGTCGCGAGCGCACCGTAGACGTCCGGGCCGGCCACGCTGGCCGTGTTTTCGGCGACGATCGAGTTAAAGACGTTTACCGTGCTGCCGGACTCTATATATAAACCTCCGCCATCAGTAGTGGTGTTTCCGGCGATGGTGGAGTTGACGATCGTGGAGCTTGATCCTGCGCAATTATAGATAGCACCGCCTTGGTAAGCGTTATTGCTTACCACAAGCGAATTGAGAATTGTCAGATCTCCGGAATTGACGTAGATACCGGCACCATTACCGGACTCATTGTCCGAGATAATCGAATAAGAGATGGTCAGGTCACCTGAATCGAGATAAATCGCCCCTCCATCTATTGCATCGTTACCGGTAATAACCACTTCAGACAGTAATACATTATCACCTTCCACATAAATACCTCCGCCATAATAGGTATCGCCACCGGTAATGGTCATGCCGCTGAGGGTGACATCATCGGATGTAATATCAAAGCAATGGCCCAGTTCATTGGCGTCAATGGTCAGAAGATCTGCTCCGGGCCCTATTATTTCGAGAGGATATTCAATGTTGAGATCATCGCCCGTGAAGGTGGCCGCTCCACCGGCAAACAAGGCGGGGTCAAAGATGATAGTATTAGAATCCGGATCATTGTTCGACAATAAAATCGCTTCACGCAGACTGAGGTCGCCATAGGAATAGTCGGCGTCGGATTCGTCAACAAGCGTGGAGACGAGGATCCAGCCATTATATTCATAGGCACCGATGTCGACGGTGCTGTCGAGGATGCGGTTGTTGCCGTCGCGGTCGGTCGTGATACTGTACGTGGAGACGGTTGTATTATCACCGGCATCGATCGCGGAGCTGTTTGGGTAGAGGTGGTAGTCACCGAGTATGTCGTCTTTCGTACCCCAATCGCCATCCGAGCCTGCGGTGGGAGTGCTGACCAGATGGAAGAAGCCGGGATCGGTACCGAGCCAGTTGCTGACGTTGCTGGACAGTCCATTGGTATCGACGTCATCCACACTGGTCGTGGCCGTATTTTGGGCCACAATGGAGTTGGCCAAATAGAGGTTGCCCGAATCGCGATAGATACCGCCACCTTCGTCGGCCGAGTTGGCGGCAATCGTGGAGTTTAATACGTAGGCATTCGTCGACGTTCCTTCGAGATAGATGCCGCCGCCCTCATCAGTGGAAGCGGTATTGCCGGTAATGACGGAGCTTACCACTTCGACTATCGTGTTGTCATACGAGTAAAATCCAGCTCCCCTGGAGGCCGAGTTACCTACGATCGTTGAATTGTAAATTTTGACGAAACTACCTTCAAGCGAAGTGACTCCCCCCACGTCATTTGTCGCCGAATTTCCGGAGATGACCGAATTGTTGATTTCGAGTGACCCCTGATAGCTAAAGATACCACCTATATATCCGGAGGCTGTGTTGCCGGAAACGGTCGAATCGTTGATCTCGATCACCGAACCACTAAGACCATAGATTCCACCACCTTGTTCTGCGGAATTTTCAGAAATTACGGATTCGTTAATCGTAAGCGTTCCACCAAGCACCACATAAATTCCGCCGCCCTCTTCGTCCGCGGTATTGCCGGAAATGGTCGAACCATTAATGACGATCGTGCTGTTGGCCCCGTAAACACCTGCTCCATCTTGGTTGGATTCGTTATTGATAATGAATGAATCGTTGATCGTCATTGTGCTACTGTCGCTAGCGACTGCGCCACCATGGGTGGTTGAGTTATCAAAGAACATCGAATCGTTAATGACAACCGTACCGCCGTTATCGCTGTCAAGTCCGGCACCATGTGACGCCGAGTTATAAGAAAATACGGTATTGTTGATTTCGACGGTACCATTATTGGCATAAAAACCCCCACCAGACCACTCTGCTTCATTGCCAGTGATGATCGAGTCGCTGATTGTAATACTATTACCTGCTGCTCCGTATATTCCACCTCCACGTTCAAACGTTCCCTCGACGTTTCCGCCCGTAATCGTTAGACCGGAGAAAGTGGCATCCGTACCGGAGCTCAGATTGAACACCCGGCTCAGGCCATCAGCGTCAATCGTCAGCAAATCGGCTCTGGGCCCATCAAGGATAAGGTCGTCTGTGATCGTCAATTCACCATTCTCCAGAGTGATCAACGCCGAACCATCGGAATACAATGCTTCATCAAACGAGATCGTATCTTCACCAGAATGCTGATTGGCCAGATAGATCGCTTCACGCAGGCTGAGGTTGCCATGGGTATAGTCGCCATCGGCTTCATCCGCAGGCGAGGTGACAAAAATCGTGCCGTTGTACTCATAGGCTCCGATATCGACGGTACCGTCGAGGATTCGATCATTACCATCGAGGTCATCGGTGAGTCCGTATGTGGAAACGGTTGTATTATCACCGGCATCAAGAGCAGGGCTGATCGGGAGGAGGTGATAGTCGCCGTTGGCGCTGTCGATAAATAGAGGATCGATAAGATTTGATGAAGATCCTATCTGATTGCCATCTATACCATCGTAGAGACCCGATTGATCTGAACCTTCACCGATCAGGTTGTAGGTGCCTGAGAGACCATCAGAGTAAATATCCGGAGTAGCGTAGGTAGCGG
>JASFHG010000131.1:0-8413 GCA_050123355.1 Planctomycetia bacterium | reverse complement strand
TAAGCCGAAATTGGGACGTTAGTCCCTATTTCGGGTTGAACCGGAATAGGGCACGCTTCGCGGCCCAATTCCGGCTTGATGTAAGAATTTTGACCTGCCGAGTGTATCGCAGGTTATTGCCCCAAGCTGTGTCGGCCGTAATGGCGGTATGAATCTGATTTTTCAAAGCCGTGGATCAGGTGATCCGCGGCTTTTTCATGCGCCTCGGACCGCTATGGCATGCATAAGGCCATTCATCGCATCGACTTAGCTCGTCTTTTGTCGTAATGTTCCAAGGTGTTTTCCTCTCGATTTTGGCGAATAAACCTCCGAAATGGGGCAGAGAACGGTTGGTTTATCAGGGGTGTCGATGTTATAATAAATCCTTTACCGGTGTACCGGAAAACACCTGCCCTAACGTTGCTCGTATCAATTACTTGCAGAGGGAAAACCGCCTCGTTCTGGTGCACCAACCCTACCGCACATACCCACGTGGCCAGAGAAGATTTCTTGCCAGGACAATAGCCCGGACAAGGTCGTTTGCCAGTCCGTCTCTTGAAACCATCACGAAGGAGAGAAGTCGCATGTTATCCAGAGCGTCTTTCTATCGTTGCTACCTTTTCAGCGTAGCCGTTATCACCATTTTGTTTTTATCGTCGTTCGCTTTGCGGGCCGATGCGGTGAACCTCGTCCTCGCAGACGACACCCCGGCAGCAAAATCGGCTGCAAAAGAAGATTCCAAGGACAAGAAAACCGAAACTTCCGAAGTTGCTAAAGAAAAGAAAGCAAAAGAGAAAAAAGCAAAACGCCGCACTGTCGTAAAAGAGCTCAACAAAGACGCCAAGATTACCAAGCGTCGTTTCACCAGCCCCGAAGCGGCAAAGAAAGCCGAAGAGCGACTGAAAAAACGCAAGGAATATCTGCTGAAGAAAAAGAAGGAAAAAGAAGAGAAAGAAAAGAAGGTCCTGGAGCGAGTGACCCATCGCGAGACGGGCGAGATCACGATCCCCCAAGGCGAGGAGAAGCTTCCGATCCACTCGTTCTGCATCGATAGCAAGGGCCGACTCCTCGCGTCGTGTGGTGGCACCCGGCTCCAATACAGCCGTAAGAACGGACAATATAAACTCGAACTGGTCAACGACCCGGCCACGATCAAGGTGCTCAGCACGAAGGGCGAACTGCTCGATACCTGGAAGCTCGAAGTGACCCCCGAAACGATCAACCTTGCCCCCGACGGAAACATCCTCGCCGCCGGTGCAGGCAAGATTGTCAAGCTGAGCCCCGAAGGCAAGGTCCTCAAAATCAGCGACATGCCCAACGCGGCCGAACTGTCGCCGATCCCCGAGCTCCCCGAGGAAGAGGCCGAGCCCGATCCGGAAAAAATGAGCGAGGAAGAAAAAGCGAAATACGAAGAGGAAAAGAAGAAAAAAGACGAAAAGGTCAAAACGCTTCGCAAAAAAATGGCCGAATGCAACAAGAAGCTTCAAGAGGCCTATAAAAAACTGCGTGAGGCAGAGAAGGTTAAAAAGGAAGACCAGGACGAAGATGAGAAAAACCGGCTCGCCGCGGAAGTCGAAAAACTTCGCGAGCCTTATATGGATCTCGCGAAAAAGATCCGCGAGTTGACCACCTCCAAATATCTACTCGCGGTCCAAAAACGAAACGCTGCCATCCGCCAGCGTGTCATCCCCGGTATCGCCGCCACGGAAAAAGACATCTTCGTTGCCTGTCGGGCCGCCAAGGGCTACGGCTATGAAGTGTGGCGTACGGATCACAACTTCGAAAACCCCAAGCGGATCGTCACCAAACTGTCCGGCTGCTGTAGCCAACTGGACATCCAAGCCCACGGCGAAAACGTTTGGGTGGGCGAAAACAGCCGTAAACGGGTCCGCTGCTTCGACCGCGAGGGTGAAGAGCTTGCCAAGTGGGGCAAGGACGAGCGGAAGGAAGAAGACGGGTTCGGAAGCTGCTGTAACCCGATGAATATCCGACTCGACACCGAAGGAAACGTCTACACGTCGGAGTCCGGGCCCGGCACGATCAAGAAGTTCAGCAAAGACGGCAAGCTGATCGATTATATCGCCAAGGCGAAAATCGTACCCGGCTGCAAACGGGTCTGCCTCGACATGAACAAGGACCTGACCCGATTCTACATGCTCGACATCACCCGCTCGCGGATCATCGTCTTCGAAGATCTCAACCGCATCACGACCCACGAGCAAACCGACACGATTTCGATCCCGCAAGACGGCGAGAAGCTGCCGATCCACTCGTTCTGCGTGGATAAGAAAGGCCGATTGCTGGCAACCTGTGGCGGATCACGTGTCTCGGTACGTCGAAAGCGGCTGGAAGACGGGTCCTACGAAACGGTCGTCACCGAAAAAGATGACCCGGGCATGATCAAGGTTCTCGATGCCGACGGGAAACTGTTGGACACGTGGAAACTCGACTTCATGCCGCGAGCGATCAACGTCGCGCCCGATGGTACGATCTATGCCGCCGGTGATGGACAGATCGCCAAGCTCGACGAGAACGGCAAGGTCCTCAAGACCGTCGACGCTCCGAACGTGGCCGAATTGGGTCCGATTCCCGAAATGCCGGAAGTGAAAGAAGAAAAACTGACCGACGAAGAAAAGGCGGTCAAAAAAGAAAAACTGAAAAATTTGCGTGCCAAACAACGCGAAGTGAGTAAGAAACTCCGCGAAAATTATAAGCTGAGAATAGAGGCCAAAGACGAAGATGAAAAAGTCAAATTGGCCGAAGAGCTTGAGAAACTGAACAAAAAGTATGCTCAACTCCGTGACCAATATAAATCGTTGACCTACTCCGCTCGCGAGGTGGCCGCCCGAAAATATCAAGCGGCCATGCGCAAGCGATACATCCCCGGCATCGCGATCTCCGACAAAAACATCTTCGTCGCCGGTTATCCCGCCAAGGGACACGGTTTCGCCGTTTGGCGGATGGATCTCGATTTCAGTAACCCGAAATTGATCGTCGAAAAACTGCGAGGCTGCTGTCGCCAGTTGGATATCCAATGCAAGGACGGCAAACTCTGGGTCGCCGAAAATAGTCGAAAACGAGTTACCTGCTACGATCCGGAAGGAAAGCAACTGGTCCAGTTCGGTACCAACGAGCGTAAGGACAAAAACTCGGGCTACGGCTTCGGAAGCTGCTGCAACCCGATGAACATCCGCTTCAATGCGGCCGGCGATGTTTATACGGCCGAAGCGAGTGTCGGGCGTCTGAAACGATTCTCGGCCGACGGCAAGTTCATCGAGACGGTCGCCAAACTGAAGATCGTCCCCGGCTGCAAGCACGTCGCGATCGGCGTATCCAACGACGGCGACCGTATCTACATGCTCGACATCACCCGCTCGCAAATCGCGGTGGTGGATCGAAAGAAAGAAAAATAAGTTACCGTTCTCACGGATAAACTTTGTAAATCATCACTCCGCAGGATACGATAAACCTAGTTCCTGCGGAGTGGTCCATTAAACACCAATTTTAACAACAAATATGATCCCCATGAAAAAGACTTTACTCAACGCTTGCCTCGCGTCTCTCTTCATGACCATAGGTCTGATGCCTACTCCGAGTTGGGCGGCCGAGAAAGAACCATCGAAGACGATCAACATCGCGGTGATGGACCCGCTGGCGGTACAGCTTGCCTGCAAATGTGTCGAGGGTTTTGCGCAGCGTGACTATCTCGAGCTGGCCGACTATCTCGAAAAGAAGCTGGGCTGCGAGGTCAAGTGTGTCTTTGGCGAGTCGCTGGGTGCGGCCGAGCGGAACGCGGACGGCCCGATCCATCTGATCGTCGGCAAGGATTCGATCGTGCAACACGATGCAAAGAAGCGGGACAAAAAAATCCGCCTGCTGGCGGCCCTGACCGACAAAGAAGGCAAAACCTCTTTTAACGGCCTGTTCGTCGTGCCGGCCGACTCCAAAGCTGAAAAGATCAGCGACCTGAAGGGGTACAAGATCTTCTTCGGGCCGGAAGAGGCGATCGAGAAAAGTGAAGCGGCGTTTGCCAAGCTTCGCGAGAACAAGGTCGAAGTACCGAAAGAGATCACCCGCTCGTCCAACTGCACGGAAGCCGCGTTTGCCGCCCTTGAGTACGAAGGCGAGCCGGGTGCGGCGGCCGTGATTTCGAGCTATGCCCTCACGCTTTTGGAAGGTTGCAATACGATCGAGAAAGGGACCCTGCGAGTGATCGGCAAGACCGATCCGGTCCCGTTTGTCCGCGTCTTCGCGACCGACTTACTCGACGAACCAACCATCAAGAAGTTGCGAAAGGCCCTGTTTGAAGTCGGCAAGGATCCCGAGCTTTTGAAGATCATGGAATCGAAACAAGGGTTCCTCCCTGTCGTCTTACGCGTAAAGGTCCCCAAAAAGGATTCTACAAAAAAACCCGACGACAAGGATCGCTCTGAAGTTAAAAAAAAAGCTGAACCGCTGACGCTTCACACCGGCTGGCCCCAGTGGCGAGGCGTCAACCGTGACGCGCATGTCAAAAGCCTGCCGAAAGAACTGCCGGAAAAGCCGAAGACCGTCTGGGAGATCGAGCTCAACACGCCCGGGCTGGCGGGCATCGCGGCCGACGACCGCTATGTGCTGATCGCCGATCGTACGGAGATCGACGACGGCGACCGGTTCCTCTGTCTCGCGGCCGATACGGGCAAAAAAGTCTGGGAGCTGACTTATTCAGCCAGTGGCGACATGGACTACGGCTGTGCGCCGCGCGCGTCGCCGCTTTTGATCGGCGATCGGGCTATCCTGCTCGGTGCGCTTGGTGATCTGCATGCGGTCCGCCTGAAAGACGGCGAAATCCTTTGGAAAAAGAACTTCACGATCGACTTCGACGGCACCCGGCCGACCTGGGGCTGGTGTGGCTCGCCGATTCTGGTCGACGGCAAGATCATCGTCCAGCCGGGCAGTGACGAGGCCTCGATCATCGCGCTCGATCCGGCCACCGGCAAGATCCTTTGGAAAACGCCCGGGCGACAGACCGCCTACTCGTCGCTCATCGTCGGCACCTTCGGCGGCGTGCGGCAGTTAATCGGCTATGACGAGACGTCGCTGGCCGGGTGGGACATCAAGACCGGGCGTCGACTCTGGGAAATGGTCCCGCCGGAAGAAGGAGACTTCAACGTCCCGACGCCGGTCAACTTCAACGGTCAACTTCTGCTCACCTCGGAAAACAACGGGACGCGGATCTACCGGTTCGCGAAAAGTGGCGTGATCGAAAAGGAGCCCCTCTCGCAAAATTTCGATCTCATGCCCGACTCTTCAACCGCGGTCCTGTCGGGCGGCCGGGTCTTCGGGGTCTATGACGCGATCCTCTGCCTCGATCCGAAACAAAAACTCGAGACGGTTGCCTCGCTCGAAGCGGAAGGGTGCGGCGCGTATGCCAGCCTGATCGCCTCGGACGATCGGGTGCTGGTCGTGACGATGTCCGGCCGGCTGATCCTGGTCGACACGACCGAGAAAGAACCCAAGATCGTCTCGGAAGTCGCGATCTTCGACGATGCGGGCGAGAGCTACTCCCATCCTGCTTTAGTCGGCACCCGGCTTTATCTCAGAAGCGGCGGATCGGTGCGGTGTGTGGAGTTGAAGTAGGAACGTCCTTGCATCCAATACATCCCAAGCCGGAATTGAGACGCAGTCTCTATTCCGGATCCGAAATAGGGCACGCTTCGCGGCCCAATTTCGGCTTGGATGTCTTTCTATAGCACCATCCCAAAAAACTACTCCACGGTTTCGTCGAGGTCGCACCAGAGAGGGTACTTGCCGCCGCGGATCGGGAAGCCGAGCGATTTTTGTTCGAGGCGGTTGATCAGGGGCAACCCGGCGTAATAACGGCGCAGGTTCTCGCAGAGCAGCCGGGTCATGTTG
This sequence comes from Planctomycetia bacterium, assembly GCA_050123355.1. GTDB lineage: Bacteria > Planctomycetota > Planctomycetia > Pirellulales > Thermoguttaceae > JASFHG01. The sequence goes on along the minus strand of JASFHG010000131.1, from coordinate 2,539 downwards.
TCGATCCGCCAGCGGTATTGGCCGGCCACGTGCGGCGTGATCGTCACGTTCGGCATGTCCCAGAGCGGATGGTCTTTCGGCAGCGGCTCGGGATCGGTCACGTCCATCACGACCCCGGCCAGGTAGCCGGACTCCAACGCATCGACCAACTCGTCGGTCACCACCAGCGGTCCTCGGGCCGCGTTGACCAACAGGGCGTTCGACTTCATGCGAGTGATCTGCTCCGAGCCGATCATCCCCTCCGTCGACTCGTTCAACGGCGCGGCGAGAATCAACGTATCCACCTCCGGGAGCATTTTGTCCAGCTTGTCCGGTCCCCAAAGTTCGTCGACCCCCTCGGGCTTGTCGATCGGGAACATATCGGTCGCCAGAATCCGAACGTGGAACGGGCGGAGCAGCTCGACCAGGCGACGCCCGACACCGCCGAGACCGACGATCCCGACCGTGCTTCGGGTCAGTTCGCGAGTGGGACGCCGGACAAAATCGTGTTGCTGCTGCTGGCGGAAGAAGGTGGGAAAGCTACGCCAAAAGCCGATGATCAGCCCCAGCGTATGCTCGGCGACCTGGTCCGAAAGCACGCCCGAGGCACTCGTGACAATGATGTCCGATTCGATCACCGGCGGGACCAGACAGTGATCCATCCCGGCCGCGGATGACTGGATCCATCGCAGACGTTTCCGCCGGACGACCTCTTCCCAATCGATCGGCACCTTGGCATGCCCACAGTAGACGTCGGCATTGAAAATCGCCTCGGCGATCCCTTCTTGGCCTGCGTCGATAACGTTCATTCCCCCGGCCGATTTCCGGATTTTTTCGAGGTGCGATTCTTGGACCGGGTAACAAAGTACGAGATTTCTGATCATGGCATCAAAGGAGGTGAGGTCGTAGGGGATGTGAATTTTAACGAGCCGGCGGCGCGATGGAGTCGGGCTGTTTCAGCGGGAGGCGAACCGGTTTGGGCATGGAGATGCCGAGGGCCGACTCGCCGCTTAAGGGGCCGAAGGTGCCGACCGCCCGTTTCAACTTCATTTGGGCCAACACGGTCGCGTATCGGCTGGTGTAGAAGTTGCTGTACGTTTCGGTCCGGAGCCGTTCGGCGTCGAGCACTTCGGTATTGGTGCCGACCCCTTCCTTATAACGATTGGCGGCGACGGAAAAATTCTCGTCGGCGCTGGTGATCGCCTTCCGGTTGACGGCCAACTGCCGCCGCGTGGTGTCGAGGTCGAGCCACGCCTGGCGTACCTGGAGCGAGATGAAGGTCTCGGTATCCGCCCGCTGTTGTCGCAGCGCGGCCGCTTTTCGTCGATACTCGCCCGCCTGATGATGAACCCGCCCGGCGTCGAACAGGTTCCACTTCCCGACGAGTCCGACCGAGGTATAACCCTGCCGCTGAAGGTAATCGTTTCCAATATAGTCGAAACGGCCCGACAGGGAAAGCTGGGGCTTGTGCGAGGCCTCCACGCTACAGGCCATCCGATCGAGCGATGTCGCCTGGGCGCTGATGGTCGTCAGCTCGGGCCGCAGAGCAATCGCCTGCTGGGTGAGCAGCTCGATGTCATAACTTTCGTTCGGCTCGCGCAGGTCTTGCAGCTCGACCGGGGCTTCGAGCGAACGGAGGAGCAGCCGGTTGTAGGTGGCTCGGGTCAGCTTCAGCAGATTCTCGGCATAGATCTTCGACTGCTCGGCCTTCGCCAGCGAAACCTCGACCGCGAGATAATCATTTCGGACGACGACCCCTTGATCGAGAAGATTCTTGACGTCATTGAGATGTTTCTTGAGACTCAAGATGCTGATGTTCGCCACGTCAAGCACATGTTGCGCAGTGAGTACGTTGACATACGCCTGGGATACCTGTAGTCGGAGGTCCAACTCGATCGTGCGCTGATCGGACCGCTCGGCACGGACATTGTAGGCGGCCGCGCTGATCTGGTTTTGAAGGCGGCCAAACGTGTAGATCGGCTGGGTCAGGTCGACGCCCGAGATCAAGAAGTCCTGCTGCATGACTTGCATCGGAAGCGTGGCACCTTGCGGCATCAGCGGGTTCGGCGGGAGATGAGCGTTGACGGTCACCGGGTTGTCGAGCACACGGTACTGGGCCGAGCCGGATATCATCGGCATCTGCTCCGCCCGAGCCGCCTCGTATCGCTGACAAGCGGCGGCCGTCTCCCAGCGTGCGGCATGGATCGAGTGGTTGACCGAGGAGGCGACTGCCCAGGCGTCCTCGAGGGACTCCGCCGCTCCGGCAGCCGAAACCGCCAGAAAGAACAGGGCTATCATCGCAGCAAGGATCACCGCCAATGATCGTATCTCTTTTGTTTGTAACATTTTACGAAGTTACCTCCCGAAAAACACGGCTCCTTATAAGTAGATCGACCGCTAATGGCGATATAATGAGGTTACGTGACAGCACTGCCACAACCCGGACAATCGTTAGTCTTTAAAAGTAAAATGGGGCCTCAGGAACCGCAGAATATCGAACAAGGAATGTCGAATTTCGAAGTATGGTGCTATCGCACCAGGGCAAAAACACGCTGGAGCG
>JASFHG010000130.1:0-8504 GCA_050123355.1 Planctomycetia bacterium | reverse complement strand
CCGGCTGTGGCACGATCTTTCCCGAGATTGCCCACCAACCGACCTTCCACAATCCGTACCCCCAGCTCGAGACGGTTGCAATCGTGCCGTTTTTCAACTTCACGGAGGATCAGACGATCGACACGATCGAGTTTTCCGAGGCGTTTGGTACCGAACTCCAAAAGATACCAGGGTTTACGGTTGTTCCGGTCTCGTTGGTTCAGAAGCATATTCAGACGTACAACGTGCAACTGAACAGCCCGGAGGATATGCAGAAGTTGGCTCGCGATTTGGGGGTCGATGCGGTAGTTCTCGGCGTGATCACGGACTACGAGCAATGGTATCCCCCCCGGTTAGGACTTCAAACGCAATGGTACGCTGCGAATCCGGGTTTCCATCCGATCCCGCCCGGCTACGGTTTGCCCTGGGGGACGCCGGATGAACAGGACATTCCCGGCCCGGTTGTCTTGGAGACCGAGATGGCATTGGCCAAGGCACAGCTCGATACCCAGACGCCCACCTGTGGTGATGAAGGGTACAAGCCGCCCGTGCCGCCGACCGAGTTGGCTGAAGAAATCAATTCGGCGAAGGAAGAGATGGCGGCTAACGGTCTTCCGAAGGACTGGCCTGACGCTCGTGGTTTGATTCCGCCTCCGCCGCAAAAAGAGTCGCCGACATGCTGGAAATCGAGCAAAGCGGTGATTGAACATACGGCCAATTATGTTGGGAATGACATGAACTTCACGGAGGCGTTGGAGAGTTATTACTTCTTCCAGGATGATGCTCGTTACGGTGGTTGGCAATCGTATCTTGCTCGTAAGGAAGATTTTATACGCTTCTGTTGCTACATGCACATCGCCGAAACGCTCAGCACGCGGGGCGGCGTTGGGGAAACCCGAACGGTTTGGCGTTGGCAAGACCCGCATTAAAAGTGTGATGTTTGGAGTGTGAAAGTAAGTATTTCGCGGATTGGTGAAAGTTTAACGCCATCCGAAGCGAAAAAAGTGCGAACTAAGGTGCGATTTGTCGCACCAATTGACGATACCAGATTAAGGATGGGGCACCTTTGTCCCCCTTTAGAGTGACATCAATATAAAATAACCCACGACTGGCGTGGGGGGGTTAGTCTTCGGGAGAATCGACTGTGATTGAGGAAATCAACGTACTGGCACTGGTGAAAGGTTCTGAACGCTACGTTTTTCTCTATGACGACGTCAGTCGCGCAGAGACGTTACGCGTGTTGGGCCGGTACGCTTCCAATCCCGATTTGAGTTTCACCTGGTACGACGCGGCCGTCTTAAGTCAGAAAGTTCGACAAGAATGTCGTAGCCGCGAAGCCGCACCTCGCCACCGTTTTAGTGCTCCTGCCCCGTCCGATTTCGACGATCTGCTTTAGTGTCTTTTGCGGCCTTGCCGCTCATACAGCCGTTCTTTTCGTTAGGACCGGTTTTTCCTCACTTGCTTCTCTGGCTTAATGTCTGCTCGCTGCCGCTGCGTCTTATTCTCGACCGTTCTTCATGTCGAAACCGAGGGTAGGTAGTTAACGACCCTTAGCAGAATCATTTTCATTTCCCATGCAAACGGCCACGGATCGATTTCTTCAGTATCTCCGAGTCGAACGAAACGCGTCGGAGCTGACCCTCAAGAGTTACGCCGAGGATCTCCTCGCGCTGCGTGAGTATTTGTGTGAGGTATATGACGACCGTTGTCCGCGACCGGACGAAGTGACGATCGCTGATCTTCGCAGTTATTTGGCCGGAATGCATGAAGTGCAATATGCCAAGAGCACAATCTCTCGCCGACTTGCTTCGCTACGCAGTTTTTTCCGGTTTGGTTTGCGTGAGGGTTGGGTGACGACCAACCCGGCCAAGCCGCTTCGGAACCCTCGCAAGGAACGGACGCTCCCGCACCATTTATCGACCGAGGAGTTGGGCCGGTTGCTCAATGCCCCTTCTTCTCACACGCCCCAGGGGCTTCGCGATCGGGCGATTCTCGAGACGATTTATTCGGCCGGGCTGCGTGTAAGTGAATTGGTCGGGCTTTGCGATGGGGATGTCGATTTCGAGGCCGGAATCCTTCGAGTTCGCGGAAAAGGAAAGCGGGAGCGACTCGCCCCGATCGGCAGTTATGCAACCGATGCGATCCGAGCTTGGCTCCATGTCCGTGAGCTGAACGCCGATCAGCCAACCGGAGCGGAAGCGCCCGTCTTCGTGAACCGATTCGGCCGACGCCTGACAACCCGGAGCGTCGGGCGGATGTTGGAGAAGTATCTGCGTGAGACGTGTCTCGACCGTCGTACGACCCCTCATTCGTTACGTCACAGCTTTGCAACTCATCTTTTGGATCGTGGGGCCGACATTCGGAGCGTTCAAGAGCTTCTCGGGCACAAGAGCCTGATCACGACTCAGATCTATACGCATGTAACGACTGCCGGTCTGCGTGAGGTTTACGAAAAAGCCCATCCTCGAGCGGAGACCGCAAAGAAACAGAAAGCAAAATAGCATGCCGATTCGCCGAAAGCTGACTGTATTACTTCTGATCGTTGCCTTGGTTCCTTTGATCATTGGTCGATTGGTGACCGAAGCGATCTCGTATCGGAACAGCCAACGAACGGCCGACGAGATGCGTGAAGTGTTGGAGAATGATGCCAAGCGAAGTTTGTTGACGATCACGCAGGATTTCAGCCGTTTTTTGGATGCGAAGGAAAGAACGATCGAGGTAATCGCTCGTCTCCAGGCACAGAAGATCGAGAAGCGAATTGCCGATGCGATGCTTGCAAAGGATGGTCACAAGGTCATCAATCGTCCGATTAAAACCACTTCTTCTTCGGAGGGTTTGCTTCTTTCAGAGGATAAAGATTTGAAAGCATTATCGGAGGAAGAGCAGGCCAATCCCGAGTTGTTGATGGACGATGCTCCGGAAAACGTTCAATCGCCCTCCTCTCAGGATTTGGAACATCCGGTTCGAGAGGAGTTGGTACCTGGTTCGCGGGATATTTTTGTGGTGAGTGATTTTGGACTTGACGAAAAAATTATTGGTGCCAAGGTTCCGATTCCCGATCATTATCTTCGAACTGATCCGCGAACGGGGAAAAAGAAGATCGCTTTTGATGTGCAGTTTTGTAAGCAGAGATGCTATACGATTGAAGAGGGGGAAGGCGATCGCCGTTTTGAATTGAATGCCTTGGGCTCGATGACTCACTCCTATTGGTTGCTTCGCAAGTTGGCCGATCGTGACATCTTGTGGCAATACACCATTCTTGAATCGGGGGTGATAACGGGTTATCCCTATCAAGTAGGCCATATCGGTGCAGGAAGGGTAAATGATTTAAGAAAAGCCAGTTTTTACCGCCGCATGAAAGAGAAGAGAAAGATTCTTGAATATGATCCGGTGGTGGATCCGTCGACCGGATTAACGGTCATCACGGTTGGCATGCCGTTATTCTATCCCGATGGTCGTTTTGCCGGCATGACAGCGTTGGATGTGATAGCGGATCGTTTATTCAAGGGCTTCCATCTGCCGGCCGACTGGGAAAAAGATGCCACCGCCATGCTCGTCAAGCGGCTCGATCCCCATTCCGTAAGACCAGACGAGGTTGTTGTCCTGGCCAAAAAGACACCGCCGGGAATCACCTCCAAAGATATAAAAGAGATCGAGGACGATCCGGTTAAGGTGACGGATGTGTTGGGTCGACCAATCTGGCTACCATCTTTGAAGATGTCCGATCAAAAGCTTTTCAAGAAAGTGGTCAAAGAGGCAGAAGAAGGCCATTCGGACGTATTTCAGATGGAATTTAACGGTAAAGAATCGCTCTGTGCGTTTGGGCCCGCTCGCGAAGGAAAGAAAGCAAACGAACCGTTCCTCTTGGTCATCGTTCCGAAAGAGAAGGTGATCGCGCAAGCGGAGCATAGCAAAGCTCGGATCATTGACATGGCACATAAAGAACGGTGGATCACGGGAATCATCTTTTTGGCCGTTGCCTTGTTTGCCGCGGTGATCGGCTTCCGTAGTGCTCGAAGTGTCACGCAACCGATCGACCAGATTGCCGAGGCGGGCATCCAGTTGAGCGAAGGAAATTATAATGCTCATGTGAACATTAGTACAGGTGATGAATTTCAGCGGCTCGGGGAAATTTTCAACGAAACCGGACCGAAGTTGCTGGAACGCGAGAAGATGAAACATTCGCTCGAGATGGCGATGGAAGTTCAGCAGCAGCTCCTCCCGCAAGGACCGCCGGTATGCGAAGGACTCGATATCGCCGGCGAGAGCCGCTATTGTGACGAGACCGGTGGCGACTATTATGATTATCTCCTGCTCCAAAGTAAAAATGAAAACTCAACGAGGCTTGGGGTCGCGATCGGTGATGTCAGCGGGCATGGGATCGGGGCCGCGTTGATGATGGCCGCCGTCCGAAGTGTGCTCCGGAGCCATGCTTCCCGGTATCAAGATCGACTCGAAGTGCTCATGGGCATCCTCAACCAGAGCCTTATGGATACCGGTGAGACAGGCCGCTTCGTGACGCTGTGCTTCAGCTTGTTCGATCCTAAGGAGCGGATGTTGCGTTGGGTCTCCGCAGGCCACGATCCGGCCTTCCACATGCACCGTAATCCGAATACCAGGCAGATAACAATCTCCGAGCTACCGAATTCCGGACTGCCGCTTGGCGTGCTTGCCGATACGAATTATACACCGATGGGGCCTGTCGAGCTCAATCCGGGTGACGTGGTCCTGTTTGGAACGGACGGTATCTGGGAGACGACCGACCCGGCCGGCAATCCTTTTGGGAAAGCGCGACTCCATCAGGTCATGCTCGACTTGCAATCGCATCCGGCCGACGTGATTCGGGAAGAGGTTCTCGAAGCGGTCGCGGCGTTCCGCGGCGATGCACCCCAACTCGACGATATCACGCTCGTCGTGGTCAAGGTGGTTTAGCGAAAGATAGCTATTTGTCCTTCTTGTCGTTGCACTTCAAATCTCCGGCGGCGTATTGGATACCGTCAAGATAGAAGCGGAGGATCGTCGGGCTTTCAAAACTCTCGGGGAAATGGGACGGCGAGCCGTAGAACACGCGGCCTTTGCCGTAGGGCTTGATCCAGGCGACGTATCGTATGTCTTTTGTGATTCTTTTTTTCTTCGAATCTTTGATCTTCGTGGCGTCCATCTTCAATAGAGGCACAAAGTTTTTCTTTGTATAGGCCCCTTTGAAACAGTACGGTTCGTCGGTGTGGATAAATGGTTCACGGCCCTTGAATGCGGCGACGAGCGGATGGTCCGGGTCGACGGTCGTCAGCGTGACCGGTTGAGACGGCGGGTGATAGTCAAACGATGCACCGATCATCTCGCCAAACTCGGCCGAGTTGTTTAGCATCGTCGGCGAGCCGTGGATTCCGACCAGTCCCTTGCCGTTACGCACAAACTCGAGGACCGATTGTTCTAGTGCAGCCGCCTCGGCTTGCCGTTGTTCTTGGGTCAAGTTTTTGTACTTTGCGTCCTTCTTTAAGATGTCAAGGAAAAGGTTGCGCCCCGGGTTCTTCGAGCAGTTGTTGTTCAAGACCAAAACGTCATACACGGCCAGCTTTTCCGGCCGAAGCATCTCGACATCGCGGGTGATCGTTGCCTCAAAGGCCCCCGATTTTTTGCCGAGAATCTCAATGACCCTATCCGTGTGCGGGATGACCAGGTGGTTGTAGCCGGTGAAGTGAGAAAAGACCAAGACCTTGCGGACCGGTGCCTTGACAGTCGGTCGAGCCGGCGCGTTTTTCTCGACGGTCGCCGTCCAGGCCGCTGTCGGCGGCTTGATCTTCTTGTTCGGCTTTCTGACTTTCTCGCCCCACGCACTGGATGTGATGCCGAGCCCGACGAGCGTAAACAACAAAACGAAGCAGAGTGACTTTTTCATGGTCCTTTTCCTTATGGTGAGCATTTCTGGCGGGCGGGAAGTGTGGCTGGGATACAAGTCAAGCCGAAATTGGGCCGCGAAGCGAGCCCTATTTTGGGTCAGAACCCTCTATTATTCTATGAACCCTTGCCAAGAAACGTCAAGTAAATTCGACCGATCAGGTAATTGGCCTCCGCTCACTAGAGGGGCATAGTCCCCGAAGCAACCAAAAATCATCCCCCCCGGCCTTGCAAAAGTGCGAAAACGTGATATGCTCTTCTTTCTCGACTTTATGACGAGCGCCCGTGGCGCAACTGGATAGCGCATCGGTCTTCGGAACCGAGGGTTATAGGTTCGAATCCTATCGGGCGTGCTTTGTAAATCCTTATCCAAAAACACCTTAGCTCAACCACATCCTCGGCCACCCGCCGAGGATTTTTTTAATTCCCCCCACGAATCAACTCACTAATACAATTTTTCTGTAGCGGTAGGTTCGAGATGAGGAGGGATTGGTGGCAACGGAGACTCGGTGCAGACTTGCTTGTTTGGCAAGTGCGGCGCCTCAGTATTGCCGGATCCCCAACGAGATGTCTTATCACGCTGCTCCCAGCGGGACGCCAGACCGCCAAACAGGCATGTTTAGTAGGAATCGCGTAGCATCTGGCATTGTCACCTAGATATGTCGGTGTGCGCCAACGAATGCACAAGCAGAAGTGCCGTTGTCTGCTTCAGTCGTGAACACCGATGCAGGTTAGCAGCTTTCATGTGGACGCGGAGGTCCGATTCCACCCCACTGCTTCCATTTTCCGAGAGTCGTGTGGTACTCGTTCCGAGTTCCGTGTGCTGGCTTCTCCGCGAGAAGGTACTTTTCTACTACTGCCTTGAGAGTCGTTGACATCGGATAAGCTCCTGTGCTACTGGTGCTTGATCCTCCCGACCAGTGGCATCACGTTGCACATCATGCTGTTTCTTACCTCCCGTTCAATAAGGATTTAACATTACACTGATTCTTTGTAATCAATCCTGTTCCGCTTGGCAAGCTGGGTTATGATTGCCACCGTACCAGTGGACACCAGATAGCGGATCGTTCATTCAGATCATGTAACTGCCAACCAACGACACACGCGAACAGCCATGCGAACACTTCCTTATCAACTGCTTGTGGGGGGGGGAGCAAGCAGCTCGATAAATATCCGATTGATCATGCGTATTTTACTTGTGTGGTCAACAAAATCTGTTATGATCACTCGAAGTAGAAACACTCATTCCAGTATTTTCTTACACAAAGGAGAAGAACGATGAAACGTTTGCGAATCTTTGTATGTTTGTTGGCTGCTCTGTTCGTGGCAATCACCGCACACAGCACCGCCATCAGTGCCCAAGAGCACGGAAAAAAACATAAATCTCCTGCATTAGAGAAGGAAGTCAAGGCGGCGTTGGATGAGTTAGCCAAGGATGCAACCAAGCGCAACTCGATGAGAAAGTTAGAAAAGAAGATGGCCACGCCTGCAAAGGGCGTTGAAGGCAAGATCTCGGGGCTCCAGCCATGCCGTGTTTGTACACTTGAGAATCCAGTCAATATCGAGGTGATTGGGGAAGCTTTCGTGAGTGCCCAAGAACCTCGCCCTCGTCTTTTCGTCCTCTACATTTTGCTGAGGAGCGTCAAATCGGGCGAATGGTTTTTGAGGAACGCCGATTCCATGCTGATTTCTCCCGGCTCAGGGGTCTGCTTCATACCCAACGAAAAAGTGTACAACTTACCACCCGACGACTATCAACTTGTGGCCCAGTTACGTAGCGCGAATGCAGATGGAAGTGAGACGATCCATGACACCAAGGTATGCAGGTTCATAAGAACGTCTGATCTCAAATCGGCCGCCAAAACGAAGGATTCACGCAGTGAAAAGAGTGATAAATGCCACGTGTCGCTCCGAAGTACGTACCTTGCAAAACCGATTGAAGGCTTCCGACAGTTGTCCCTCGTCGCTGATCTCCACGATTCAAACAGCAAGGGACGCATGGTATTGAACCCAAACTCATGCACCCTCAATCATTTCGGTGACCGCGAAGTATGCACACTTTTACAGCCGACCGAGCGGACGGTATCGCTACACCGAACACGAACGGCCGATCCTCAGGGAATGAATCGCCAGTTGTGGCTCGTCAAGGGCGCACCCTTAAAGGGTACTCTGTATCTTGTTGTGTCGAAGGATTCTAAATCGTCGCATCGACTTGTCTACCAAAGCCGAAATGGTGAACGGGTCGTTATCACCATGGAGTTGCTGGTCTATAAGCCCGGAAGCACTTCCGTCGCCTCGCTTGGCCAGGTTCCCCGCTTTCACAAGCTCAAACGAACCGTTGACGGAGTCAAGGCGACGGCCCAAGTCCAGGAGGGATTTATCAACGGCACCTACTTTCTATTTTTACACGGGAGAAAACCACACGTGAACACTTGGGTTGTCGCTAACCCGGCTCAGTATCAGGTACGTCCAGCCTACTGGCGAATTGACATCCAGGAATGTTCGGTGAACGACATCCTTATCCCAACCATAGGGCCGTATGATTTCGATTCTCAGGAAATCACGCGGACAATGGGGACGAAAGGTGTCGACATCTATTGGGCGAATGATGAAAAACTGAGGATAGA
>JASFHG010000129.1:0-8537 GCA_050123355.1 Planctomycetia bacterium | reverse complement strand
GATCGGCGGTTGTGGGTCTTGATAGGTATTTTTTTAGTACCAGATCACCTTTTCTGGGGGATCATTAAAGGTTTCGGCTTAGGATTACAGAAAACTTAGCCTAATTTCCCCAGCTTATCTAATCGTCACCATCCCTGTAATAGGATAAGGGAGTCGATTTGGGGCAAATGTGGAACATTTGCCACTGAAAATGGGCTTCCGGCAAAGTTCTCGGTCGGTTTCGTATCGAAAGTTCCCGGAACGCATAAAATTTCCTTGAAGGCAGCCCAAATTGCTTGTCGTTTACCTAATCAAAGCTTATCCTTATACATAAGTGTGAGTTCTCGCACTCACCGGTACTCATGGGGGGTGCTTTAGGCAGGCTCCTCATGTGAGAAGGAACAGGAACAGCAAGGAACAGAGAAAACGGCAAAAGATGATCCCCTCTTTCATATACCGTCGCTACGGGACCAAAATGCGCATAATTTCCCTCCGGACGTTGCTGACGTTTATTTTTTCTTGTGTCATGTTTTCCGGTATCGTGTGCGCCGAGGAGCAATGGCAATCGTTTCTTGATGCGCTTCGCACTTCCGGCTATCACGACATGGCGGAATACTATCTCGACCGGATGGCTGCTCGTCGTGATTGTCCCAAGAAGTTGAAAGAGGTCGTGGATTATGAGCGTGGCATCACGCTTCTCAGTCAGCCGGCCGGTTCTCGAACCGAGCGAGAAGAGAAGCTGAAAGAAGCCGGCAAGCTGTTCGATAAGTTTGTCGAGAAGCATCCCAAGCACGAGTATGTTACCAAGGCTCGGACCCAATTGGCAAACGTCTTGGTCGAGCAGGGCCGGATGTTTATCAGCGAGTCGGAAGAGCCCGGCGTCAGTGCTCGAACGAAGTCCAGCCTTCAAAGCAAAGCGAGACGTTACTATAACGATGCCAAGAAAGTTTTCGGGGAACAGGACGAGAAGCTGACGGCAAAGTTGAAAAAGCTCCCCGAGCCCAAGACGGCCGAGGAGACGCGGCAGCGTGACGTATTGCGAGCCGATTTCCTTCAGACGCGACTTTCGCTGGCGACGACCGATTACGAAATCGGGATGACGTATCCCAAGGCTCGTGATCGAGATAAATATCTTCGTGGCGCGGCCAAGAAATATCACGAACTCTACGATAAATATGGGAGTTTTCTCGCAGGGCTCTATGCCCGAATGTGGGAAGGGCGTTGCTATCAAAAGCTGAGTGACGATAAAAGGGCGGCCGAAATTTTCGAGTCGGTCCTGATGCAGGTAGGGGACTCGAACGTTTTCCGTGCGTTGAAAAATAAAACGTACGTCTTGCTCATCGAGACGATGATCGATCCGAAAGTGAAGCGGTATGCCGACGCTCTCGGTTTTTATCAGGAATGGGAGAAGTCGCGGCTTCCGAACGAGATCTCGTCGCCCGAGGGGCTCGAAATTCGTTATCTTGCGGGAGTAGCTTCGCTCGAACTGGCTCGATCGCTCAAGAAGAACAACAAGAATCGTCCCAAGTTGCTTGCGGACGCTCGAACGTCGTTTCGTTTCGTGATGCGGTTTCCCGGCGAGATCCGAAGTCGTGCCCGGGAAAAGATGGCGGATAAGCTTTTGGCGTCCGGAGAAGGAAAGAAGCCCGAACCGCGAGACTTTAAAGAGGCGATGGAGTACGGTCGTGCCGCCCTTGACAAAATTCAGATTATCGAACTTCGCCAGAAGAGCCGTAAGCAGCGGCTCAGTGCTCGCGAGGCCCAGCGACAAATTGACGAGGCGGAGCAAGAGGCGATTGACTACTTCCAAAAATCGCTCGAGTTGGCCAAGCGGGATACGACGATCGAGGAGATCAACCAGGCACGTTATTATCTGGCTTATCTTTCCCTGAAGCGGGGCGAGCTTTACAATGCGGCCGTTTTTGGCGACTATCTGGCCCGCCGTTTCCCGAGCGGTGCGATAGGACGCCCGGCGGCGAAGATCGCGTTGGCCGCGTTTGTCGAGATGAGCACCGACCCGAACATCACGCCGGAGGCGAAAAACTTTGCCGACCGTCGTTCCGAGGAGATGGCCCGATATGTGATCGAGGTTTGGCCGACCAGTGCCGAGGCGAACGACGCACGAAAGATTTTCATCCACGCCGCACTTCGCCAGAAGAACACGAAGCAAGCGATCGAGATGGTCGAAGCCATCCCGCCGAACGCGGAAGGTCGCGGCCCGTTGCAGATGATCATCGGTCGCGTGCTCTATTCGGAATATGTCGAGCTCTTGGCCAAAAAGAAGGAGGCGGCCGAGTCGTCGTCGGAGGTCAATTCGCCCGAGTTGGATCGGCTTTTGAGCCAAGCGAAGAAGTTTCTGGAGTCGGGCCTTCGCCTCTCGGTGAAGGAGGGGAAAATCGATCGCTCGTTTTTCGCCGGTGAGCTGACCTTGGCTCGTATTTATCTGAACGAGGGTGAGGATAAAAAGGCGGCCGACCTGGTTCTGAAACCTCGAACCGGTCTGTTGGCGATCGCCGATCGAGGCAAGCGGGACGTCGTGAAAGACGGGCTCGATGTCGAAGCATACAAGACGTCGCTTCGGGTTCTGGTTGCGGTTCAAAAGCTGTCTGAAGCGAAAAAGGTTATGGAATCGCTTGAGAGCAAGGTCAAGAAAGCGGACAAGGGAGGGACCGGAAAGCAGCTCACCCAGATTTATGTCAGCTTGGCTCAGGAGCTCAAGCAAACGCTCGACGTGTTGCAGAAGACGGGCAAGAAGCGAAAAGCGGCTCAAGTCCGAGCCAGTTTCGAGGATTTTCTCGATCAGGTCTCGAAGAATGCCGAGTCGGTCGATTTCAATATCATGCAATGGGTCGCCACGACCTACGAAGGTCTGGCGGATAGCTTCGAAAAGGAAGGGGATACGCTTTCTCCCGAGGCGAAGCAGTACTATGAAAAATCGATCCAGATTTATAAGGAAATTCTGGAACGGTACAAAAAAGACCCAAAGTTCGCGCCGTCGGAGTCCGTGGTCGATGCAATCCGAGTCCACCTGGCCGGTTGTCTGAAGAAGCTGGGGCAATACGGAGGTTCGCTCACTCAGCTTTTCGAGGTCTTGAAGCGACGCGAGACCATGGTCGATGCCCAAGTAGAGGCCGCTTCTACTTACCAAGCGTGGGCCGGTACGCAAGGAAACGCGAAATATTATGTCAACGCGATGCTGGGTGGTGGAACCCATACAACTCCGAGTGGAGAGAAGGTCTATCTCTTCTGGGGTTGGGGAAAACTGAGCAAAAAGCTGGCCAAGAGCGAGAAGCATCGCGAGCTGTTCCACGAAACACGATACCGTCTGGACGAGTGCCGTTATAAGTATGCCATCTCGGGCCAGTGTAAAAATCCGAAAAAATACTTGCAGGATGCTCTCCGCGACATCCAACTCCTTTCGAAGCTCTATCCCAAGATGGGTGGAGAGAAGATGGAAGCGAAATACCGAGTGTTGTTCGAGAAGATCCAACAAGCGTTAAAGAGATAACCCTGTAGCGATGTGATCTCCTACGGGACCCAATGGACAAACCAGAAACTTACCACAAGTCGACTGTTATGAAAAAATTGCTGAACCAACTGTCTGTGACCATCGTGCTTTTTGCCCTCGTGGGTTTGATCGGAAGTTTCTTCTTGGGTGCCATTGCCCAGGCGGACACGATCCGATTTGAAAAAGGATCGCCACGTTCCGGTGACGTGACGAAGATGACGCCCGATGCGGTGACCATCACTCGCGGCGGTCTCGATACTGATATCCCGACGAACAAAATCGTTTCGATCAGTTTCTCGGGCGAGCCACGTTCGCTTTCCCGTGCACGCGAGGCGGCCCTTTCCGAACGATTCGAGGATGCCATCACGGCGCTGAAGGATGTTGATGCGAGCAAATTGACCGGTCCCATTGCCGCGGACGCCGCTTTTTGGCAGGCATTTTCCGAATCCCAAATTGCGATGCAAGGCAGGGCATCGATCGACGAAGCCGGTGGCAAGCTGCACAAATTTATCCAAGATCATCCCAAAAACTACCATAGTTACACGGCGCATCGTTTGATGGGCGATATGCTGCTCGCCGGCGGTCAAGCCGGTACGGCGGCCACCTATTATGAAACGCTCGGTAAGGCCCCTTGGCCCGAGTTGCAAGCGGAGTCGAAAATTCTTTCCGCACTCGCTTTGGCCGAGGCGGGCAAGGCCACTCAGGCACAGTCGCTGGCACAACAAGCGGCCACGGCGGCCAACTTGAGCCTGAGTCAAAAGGCGGCTCTCGATCTGGTCCAGGCACAGTGCTTGATTAGTGAAAATAAACCCAAACAGGCGGTCCGCTTGATCGAAAAGCAGCTCAAGAACCTTCCGCCTGAGGATAATGCCCTGAACGCCAAGGCGTATAACATGCTTGGCAAGGCCTATCGTCAAGCGGGCCAGTCGCGGGATGCCCTGCTCGCTTTTTTACATGTCGATCTGCTTTATGCCAATAATGCCCTGGCACACGCCGAGGCACTGAGCAACCTGGCCCAGCTTTGGGACGAGGTCCATAAGCCCGAACGGGCTCGCACGGCCAAGGAAACTCTCAAGCAGCGATACCGCTTTAGCCGTTGGAGTAAATAGACGCACGTCAGAGACGTAGTTTTTATTGAACACTGAAAACTAATGAAAATATTCATCTTCGGAGTAAACTGATGAAATCGATTCTTACGCAAATTGGAAGTTTATGCGGCGGATTCGGCCGGCACGTTTCGTATGGCCTGGTTCTGCTGTTTTTGGTTGGCTTGACCCTGATGGTGTTCCATGCCACCTTCACGCCGACACCCGCCTTGGCCCAGGAGGATGGTGGAGATAAGTGGGGTCCCGCACCGGCTGGAGGAGATAATGATGTAGGGCTTAATGAAAACCCGCCCGCGAACACGGACAAGAAAACCGGCGGTGACGCGCCCGCGGATAAAGGCGAAAAAGCGAGCGAGTCGTTGTTGGTTTGGATGGGTAAATCGCTCGGCTGGAGTTATGGCCTTACGTTTCTCGTGTTGTCGATCACGTTTGTTTCGTTCCTCGTGACGAACATCCTCGGCCTGCGACGCGAGACGGTGATCCCTTCCGATTTGGTGTTGAACTTCGAAGCGGAATTGAAAGAGAAACGCTATCAAGAGGCGTATCAATTGGCGAAGGGGGACGAGTCGTTCCTCGGTCAGGTCCTCTCGGCCGGTCTCTCCAAGCTCCAGTTCGGCTACGATCATGCGGTCGAAGCGATGCAAGAGGCGAGCGAAGATGAAAACATGCGTCTCGAACACCGGCTCAGCTATATCTCGCTGATCGGCAACATCAGCCCGATGATCGGCCTGATGGGGACGGTCCAAGGTATGATCGCGTCGTTCCAGACGATTGCCGGCTCGGAGACCACTCCTCCTGCCAACGAATTGGCGGCAGGTATCTCGACCGCGCTGTTCACGACGCTGATCGGTTTGATGATTGCGGTTCCCGCCATTGCTTCTTACAGCATTCTTCGGAACCGGGCGTCGCGGCTCGTGCTCGAGGCGGGCATGGCCAGCGAAGACTTGATGGGCCGATTCCAGACCCCGGCCAAGCGGAAGCGATCAGCCGGCGGCACCAATGGTGGCAGCACTAATGTTGGCGGCACTAATGTTGGCGGCGAAAAAGAATAAAGCGACTGGATAGAGAAATATGCGATTGTTTAGACGACGAAGCTTGGAACCGATCGAAGCGGACATGACGCCGATGATCGACATGACGTTCCAGTTGATTGCTTTCTTCATGGTTGTCACGAATTTTTCCGCGGCGGATCAGAACAAAGAAATTAACTTGCCTACCAGCGAGTTGGCCAAGCCACCGGACGCCCCGTTCGAGTATTCGATTACGGTCCAGGTGACCCGTCCG
Organism: Planctomycetia bacterium; assembly: GCA_050123355.1. GTDB lineage: Bacteria > Planctomycetota > Planctomycetia > Pirellulales > Thermoguttaceae > JASFHG01. The sequence goes on along the minus strand of JASFHG010000129.1, from coordinate 2,660 downwards.
GAAGGTGCGAATCCGAGCATGGTGATTTTCGATGGCCGGAAAATGATGGTGCCTCAAATCAGGACGCTTTTATACCGTGAGAAGAAATTTCTCGAATTGCGAGAGCAAAAAGTTTCCGTGGCGACCATCATTATCCGAGCCGATGGAAATGCCCAAACGGGGACCGTTCAACAGATCATTCAAATCTGTCAGGAAGTCGGTTTTGAAAAGTTCGCCCTGCGCGCTGAGCAAGGGGCGGTATCCACCAAAAAAGACGAAACGTGACGAGCTTCGGGCCACTGTGATGCCAAAGTGCTGAACCCTGTGGCGAATCAGAGATTCGCCCAACTGAACACTGAACACTGAATATTTTTTAATATGATCCCCAGAAATACCAGAAAACGACAAGACGAAGTCAAGCTGATGATGGCGCCGATGATCGACATCGTCTTCTTGCTGCTGGTCTTCTTTATCTTGACTTTCAAGATTGTTGCGCCGGAAGGTGACTTTAACGTTCGTATGCCGCTGGCCGCGCCGAGCCCCGGTGATCCGACCGAGCTGCAGATGCCGCCGATCAAGGTGTGTCTCACCGCAACGGAATCAGGCGATCTGGCCGGTATCTATTTTGGCGACAAGCAGCCGGAGAATCGCGTAACGAATTTCAAGCAGCTTCGACAGAAAGTTTACGGTATTGTCGGCACGCAGACCGGGCCCGGCTCCATTGCGGAAGATGCCGAGGTCGAGCTCGATTGCGCCCCGAAACTGAAGTATCGCTACACGATCGAGGCCATCACGGCCATCTCGGGCGACATCAAGAACAATCAGGTCGTCAAGCTGATCGAGAAGATCAAGTTAACACCGCCGCCTGCGAAATAAGCGGCAAAAATAAGAGCCAATCGGTATATCCAGTACAACCGTTATATTTTTTACCTTCTCGGTTTTTTCTGTTTTACTTCTCTACCTGTATATCGTTCCCCAGTGAGCTCTTCCAGCGATAAGGTATCTTATATTATTAACTAACTTCAATTTATAGTTGACTTTAGGTCCGTTGCATCCGATGTCGAACTTCGTGTCTTGCGATCGTGGTTTGTGTGATCGTGTCGATGCGCATGGAGATCGAACGTATGTAGATTATGACCGAATAGGCCTATGAAACGTATTGATTCCAATATAAGACGAGCCCTCTTCGAACGCGATTATAGTTTGATCGAGCCGGTTGCGCATGCCTTGGCATCGATTGGGATAGTTGGTCATATCGCCTTTTATCTTTTTTGTAACTACGTCTTTTATGTGCCCGATTCGCTTATAGGGCGGGTTTGTTGCATAGTTGCTTATGTGGGCGTTCTTTTCCTTCCGCGAACGCGATGGACATGGTTCCAAAAGGCCTATTTCGAGACCGCATTGGTCTTTACGGTGCTTGGCTATTTTACGTACGTCTTCTTGTTGGGCGAAAGTATTTTCTGGCCGGTGGCATTGGCGTTTGGGGTCGTGATCTGTGGCGTATTTATCAAGCCGTGCTCCCTCTTGATCTTGTATCCCCTTTCGATTTTGCTCGCGGCCGGGCTGCATTTTTTCTTTTACGGCATGACGTCGGAAAATGTCATGCGGTTGCTCCAGGTGCAAACGTTGGTCAGTTTGGAACTGGCTTTGATTGTCGTAGGCCAAGTTGCCATTGTAACCATGCGGTACCGGCTCGAGGGGGCAACACGCAGGGCCGAGGCCGCAAACCATGCCAAAAGCTTGTTCTTGGCTAATATGAGTCACGAAATCCGGACGCCTATGGCGGCGGTCATTGGATACACCGAATTGTTGCTCGAAAACGCGCAAGAAGTTTCTGCCTTGGAACCGAAGACGGAAATCGAGTATCTGCAGACGGTCCATCGAAATGCGGATCACCTGTTGGCCATTCTCAACGACATTCTCGACCTCTCCAAGATCGAAGCAGAAAAAACCCTGCTGGAGTTGGAACCATGTTCGGTCTTTGATTTGGCAAGAGATTGTGAAACGTTGATGAAGCCGCAGGCACAGGAAAAAGGAATTGTGCTGGGGATCCATTTTGAAGGTAGGATTCCCGAGACGGTCATTACCGATCCTACTCGATTTCGTCAGGTGCTTTTCAATCTGGTTGGAAATGCCATCAAATTTACGGCCCAGGGAACGATCGATGTTTATTTCAAATTATTGAACGCCGATTCCAAAAAGCCGCTCCTGGAATGTCGCGTGCAGGATACGGGCGTCGGTATGTCGCAAGAGGCGCTGGATACGGTTTTCAAGCCGTTTACACAGGCGGATAGCTCGATTACACGAAAGTTCGGCGGCACGGGGCTTGGACTGACGATCAGCAAGCAGATTGCGACGCTCTTTGGCGGTGATCTTTCCGTCGAGAGTGAAATCGGAAAGGGCTCGACATTCTATTTCACTTGCCGGACCGGAATTCTTAAGGAGATGAAGCTTTTCACGGCGGAAGAAGCATCGCAAAAATATGCCGAAGCTCCCAAACGTGAGCGAAAAGTTTATTCGCTGAACGATATTAAATTGCACGGTAACGTCTTGCTGGTCGAGGATGCCCCTGACAACCAGCGACTCATTAAAACCGTGCTCAATAAGATCGGTTTGGATGTCGTGATCGCCGAAGATGGCGAGCAGGGTTGTACGGTTGCCCTCGAGGCAATGAAGAAGGA